>JAYVUF010000046.1:0-3263 GCA_043788135.1 Actinomycetes bacterium | reverse complement strand
TGGATAAAGAGTATGTGAACTTCGAAGCTGGAATGGTGGCTGGTGGCTTTAGTAAGGATGCCATTAAGAAGTTATGGGATACCTTGATTCCATTCTCAGATTACGCCTTTAATAGAGCCCACTCTGCAGGCTATGGATTGGTTTCCTATTGGACTGCATATTTGAAAGCGAACTATCCCACGGAGTACATGGCAGCGCTATTGACCAGCGTACGTGATGATAAAGATAAGAGCGCCTTGTATCTTAATGAATGTCGCCGTATGGGAATAAAAGTCTTGCCACCTGATGTCAATGAATCCGCGTCAGATTACACCCCACTGATTAAGGACATTCGTTTTGGTCTTACGGCTATTCGCAATGTAGGTGAAAATGTAGTCGGCTCTATTGTCAGTAATCGTGAACGAAAAGGGCGCTACTCCTCTTTTGGAGATTTCCTAATGAAAGTAGATCAACAAGTATGCAATAAGAAAACTATAGAGTCGCTGATTAAGGCTGGGGCTTTTGATTCTCTTGGTGCCTCACGCCGGGGCTTGATGATGGTTTATCTAGAGGCCATCGATTCTGTAAGCGAAGCGAAGCGGGCGATAGCGATTGGACAATTCGATCTCTTTGGGAGTTCAGAGGATGTGCAGGGATTGGAATCCAGCGCCATTTCAGGGGTTGAGCTCGATATTTCAATGGAAGAATGGGATAAGAGCCTTTTACTGAGTTATGAACGAGAGATGCTGGGGTTATATGTTTCAGATCATCCTTTACTTGGCGTTGAACATGTATTAAGAGCTGCGGTTGATATGCCGCTCTCCCAGATTGTGGAAGATTCTGTCGGGCATGAGCAGATCGTGAATATTGGAGGGCTAATCACCCAAGTGCAACGTAAGGTGTCCAAGCAGGGGAACTCATGGGCGATCGTCTCCATTGAAGACTTGGAGGGCGCAGTGGACGTTCTTTTCTTTGCGACAACTTATCAAACGCACGCGATGAATCTCATTGAGGACCGAATCATTGTGGTGCGGGGGAGAATCGATAAAAGAGAGGAAGTGCCCCGGATCACGGCTTTAGAAATGACCATTCCAGATGTCTCAGGTTCACCGACGGGACCGTTCGTTATCACCATTGAAGCCAATCGAGTGACCGAGCCTCTAGTTGACCGGATGAAGGAGATCTTGCGCTCACATCCGGGTCCGCGCGAAGTGCACCTTAAGTTAGAAGACGGAAAGAGAGGTTTGGTCATGAAGATCGACAATAATTTAAGCGTGACCGCTTCACCAAGTCTTAGCGCTGATCTCAAATCGGTATTGGGAGCCGAGTGTCTTCTGGATTAAATGCCGAGTGTTTTCTGGATTAAATTTTGACTCTATCCCGTCCCGCTTGCCATCCTTCGCCGTGCTTACGATATTGGGTAACGCCTAAGCTCTCCACGCTTTAGAATGAGGGTATGAATTTCCCAGTTGAAATCCCAATTATTGATCTACGGGGAAAAACTCTTACTAGAGCGCAATATAAACGCGCCATCCCGCGGGCTCCCTTAGATATTGCCCATGCGCTACTAGCGATTGAGCCCATTTTGGAGCGGGTTAAAAATGGGAACGAGGAGACATTGCGCGAATTAGCAGGGGAGTTTGATGGGGTGGCTCCTGAACATATTCGAGTGCCGCGCGCGAGAATAGATCAAGCGTTGACAGATCTCGATCCTGTCGTGAGAGAAGCTCTTCAGATTTCGATAGCTCGTGTCCGAACTGTCCATGAAAAGCAGGCCAGAATTGAAGAGCGAACGGAGGTTGTACCTGGGGCTTACGTCACTCAAAAGTGGATCCCAGTGGATCGAGTTGGGCTCTATGTTCCTGGTGGGCAAGCGGTATATCCAAGTTCGGTCATTATGAACGTGGTTCCGGCACAAATAGCGAAAGTTCCCAGCATTGCTGTTGCCTCGCCCCCCCAACGTAATTTTGGTGGCCTTCCACATCCGACGATTTTGGCAACGTGCGCCTTACTTGGAATTTACGAAGTTTATGCAGTTGGAGGAGCACAAGCGATCGCCATGTTTGCATACGGTGTCGAGGGAGTTTGCGAACCAGTAAATCTTGTTACCGGACCGGGAAATATTTATGTAGCTGCTGCCAAGCGGGCGCTACGTGGATTAATTGCGATTGATTCTGAAGCAGGCCCAACTGAAATTGGGATATTGGCCGACGAATCTGCAATTGCCAGCGATGTTGCTGCCGACCTCATTAGCCAAGCGGAACATGATGTGAGTGCTTCTGCGGTTTTAGTAACAACCTCCACCACGCTGGTTGAAGAAGTTATTGTTGAATTAACACGGCGCACTTTGCTAACACGGCATTCGGATCGAATCCATGCTGCTCTAACGGGAGCGCAATCTGCCATCGTCCTAGTCGATTCCATCAAACAGGGAATTGATGTTGTAAATGGGTATGCGGCTGAGCATTTGGAATTACATGTAAAAGATCTTGAAGCTGTCTCTTCTGAAATTCGCAATGCAGGTGCGGTGTTTTTAGGTAGGTTTTCGCCAGTCTCTTTAGGCGATTATTCCGCAGGTTCAAATCACGTTTTGCCGACTGGTGGATGTGCTTGTCACTCAAGCGGATTGTCCGTCCAGACTTTTTTAAAAGGCGTCAATTTTATCGAGTATGACCAGCCTGCGTTTATGGAAATCGCATCGACCGTTATTACTCTTGCGAACGCCGAAGATTTGCCTGCCCACGGCGAAGCAATGAGCGCCCGATTTGAGGAGATTAAGTAATGGTTCAATCGCAATGGCCGTACTGGTTACCCCTTCGCAACGATCTTCGAAACATTTCTCCTTATGGGGCGCCACAAATTGAAGGCGTTATTCCTCTCAATACGAATGAAAATCCCTTTTCACTCCCTGATGAGGTGGTGTTGGCGATGGTCAAGCGACTAGGTGGTGTAGTTGCCGACCTGAACCGTTACCCAGATCGCGACGCCGTATCACTTCGCAATCAGTTGGCACGCTACATCACGCAAAGTTCTGGCGTTGAACTCACTCACGAAAATATTTGGGCGGCCAATGGGTCCAATGAAATCTTGCAAACACTCTTTCTGGCCTGCGGTGGTGCGGATCACCTAGCTTTGGGATTCACCCCTTCATATTCAGTTCATCCACTTATCGCGCAAATCACCAAGACCCCTTGGTTTCCTGGTAGTCGCGATGAAGATTTTGAAATCGAAATCTCAAAGGCAAAGAAACTCATTCGTGACAAATCTCCGCATTTGGTCTTTGT
>JAYVUF010000045.1:0-2276 GCA_043788135.1 Actinomycetes bacterium | reverse complement strand
CTCTTGGCAATCTGCCAACAGTTTCAAAGACAGGGAACTTTCATCCTCTTCTTGCGAGTCCGTGGAGAGAGCGATTGAGGCACACCATGCCCTCTCTCGCCACTCATCACCTGCCGATACGGCGATCTTATATAAAGGCTTCCATACAACTCGAGCTCGAGAATTCAATTCTTGCGGCATTTCGGGTTTAGTCCTTCTGAAATTTTGAGAATTCTCTTGCACCCATTGAGCCAATCTTTCTCGTAGCGGTGTGAAAATTTCCTCGACTTCATCGGATTCAAATTCACGGATAGATTCGTTCGGAGTTTTCCTTCTCATCTCGATAAGGATGGAACGATCTGCCACCGTTTCAGGTATTGCAGATGTACCAATCCTCGCGAACACCATCGGACTAAAGGATGCAAATTCTCTTGGTTCCACAGATGGAGGCTCGCACCGATACGCGAACACTCCCCTCTTAAAACCTGAATTTATTAACTGGCGAAGTGCCTCCGCCTTCTCCTCTTCGCCATTTCGTCCAAAGACTGTATACGATTCATCCATAAGAATGACGGTGGATTCATTCTTCGCAATAACTCGAAAAAGTGCAGCAGGTGAAATTGAGGAAGTCATTATGCTTTTTGACACAAGCTACGAAATGACCTCCAGTAACAGTGATTTACCGCACTGCTTTTCAGGTGACCAAACTCCGAGCCTCTCGGTAAAATCGAGAGAAGGAATCGCGTAGGTGTAGGCAATTCAAAGCGCAAACGAATGCACCAGGTTAGCCCTAATTGAGGTCTACCACTCCTCGCCAATTGGTGACTACCAAGAGTTAGCGAATTACCAATCTAGGCTTCCACCGGGATTCATGGCCAAATTGCCACCATCCACTGGCATTGCAATCCCTGTAACCATTGAAGCGGCATCCGAGGCCAAAAACAGTACTGGTCCAACCATCTCTCTAGGGTCCCCTAGTCGGCCCATCGGGATTCCAGATTTCACGCGATCAACTAACGCCGCGCGATCAGGATCATTTAGAAATGCATTCCATCCAGCGTTATAGAACTGACAAGGTAATATCGAGTTGACGCGAATATTGTATTGAGCCCAAGCAAATGAGCAGTCACGAGTCATTTGAAGCACCCCACCTTTAGCAGCTCCATAAGCAACACTTCCCCTACCGAGTGCCGAAACACCAGCGATGGATCCAAAATTGATAATGCTTCCTCCTCTGCCTGCTTTAATCATCCGTTGCGCCGCCGCACGCGAGGTGAGGAAAAAACTAGTGAGATCTGCTGCAATTGTCTTATCCCACTCCGAAGTAGGGAATTCTTCGGGAGAATAACGATCGATTTGTGCAGAAATTGCATTGACTAATATATCTACCGAAGCAATTTCATCTATCTGTTTAAAAATTTCTTCCACAACAGGCTCGGTACTGAGATCAGCTGCAAATGCATGAGCCTGTCCGCCTTGTGCCATGATGCCATCCGCTACCTTCTGTGCGTTACCTAAAATTATGTCGGTAACGATGACGCGAGCACCTGCTTGAGATAAACCAAGTCCTATTGCGCCACCCAGGGAACCACCTCCGCCGGTAATCTCCGCAGTGCGACCAGAAAGATCAAATAACGCATTTAAAGTTGGCATCTCTTTACTCTAAGTCCCTGTTAGATAACTGTCAACAATCTAAAATACGTCTGTTAATTATCTGTCATCATCAGTGCGCGAAAAACGATCATCAGATTTCAGTAAATCAATTATTTCCTGATGGGTTGCGCTTGCATCTGAAACACCAATGCGGGTAGTCGCGAGAGCTCCTGCGGCCAAAGCATAAATCATTCCTTTCTCCACATTGCCGGATCTAGCAAATTCGGCCACAAAACCGCCACAGAACGCATCACCCGCCCCAGTCGTATCGAGTGCATGAACTGGAAATGAGTCATATGCGACAAATTTATCTTTTGAATAAAACAACGCGCCAAGGCTCCCAAGAGTAATAATCAAAATTGTTGGACCGCATTTAACCAATCTCTTTACTTCTTCAAGAATGGTACTTGGATTCTCGATTTTAAGCTCAAGGAAATATTCAGCTTCGCTTCTATTGCATACTAAAATATTCGTTAACTTCATTAGCAGTTCAGAAGCTGGTCTAGCTGGCGCGGCATTAAGAACCGTGACCCAGTTCTGTAGCCGAGCTCTTTGAAATGCCGCTTCAATTGTTTGTTCTGGAATCTCATTCTGTGCCAAAACCACTACGCTCTGCCGACCTGTTAGCTCCTCAAAAATAGTTA
>JAYVUF010000044.1:0-4810 GCA_043788135.1 Actinomycetes bacterium | reverse complement strand
TGCGCATCACCCTTGGCCCACTCCGCCTCGATTCCCTTGCGAAATGCCATGCGGAGCTCCGTATCCAAATTAATTTTGCTCACTCCAGCAGCGATTGCTGCTGAAATTTCGCTATCAAGCACCCCCGATGCACCGTGCATAACGAGGGGAATTGAAACAACTTTACGAATGTTGCTAATAACGTCGATTGCCAGAGGTTCTGGCGCGATGTTTGGCATTACTCCGTGGACTATTCCACAGGAGATGGCTAGCGAATCGATACCGGTCTCGTTGGCATAGCGTTCCGCTTCCTCAACATCAGTATAAAAATCTTTCCAGTCAACTTTCTGTCCTACATCCGGAATCCGACCTAATTCGGCTTCTACATAAACACCATGATCGTGACAACGCTTCACGATTTCTCGCGTGATTTTAATATTTTCCTCAAATGGGTAGTGAGCACCATCAAACATAATTGATTTAATACCTAAATTGATGGCTTCAACGACTTCAACCTCAGAGCCGTGATCGAGATGAATAATAAATGGCGCATCAGATTCATCGGTGATCCGTTTTGTCATCTCAAATGCCGTCTTTAGTCCCATATGAGGGATGATTGCGCGACCAATCTGCATAAATGTCGGTGATTGTGTTATTTCTGCAGCTCTCAACAGCGCCTGCGTTGTCTCGGGGTTGTGCATGTTGTATCCGCCGACTGCCCATCCTTCTGTTTGTGCGCGCTCCATAATTTCGTGCGTGGAGATTGCTGCCGTTCCGTTGCCAGTATTTTTAGTCAATATCACTTTTTAATGCCTCCACTGAGAGTTCGATTAACTGCTTCTTTCCATTCTGATTTCAGTTTTTCCTTGTCAGAATCTTTGGTGTTAGGTTCAAAAATCCTTTCAGCTGACCAGTTAGCACTGATCTCTTCCAAACTACTCCAAATTCCAACACTTAATCCTGCGACAAACGCAATCCCTAAAGCGGTTCTCTCTAGTTCTAGAGGTCGCAAAACCCGCAACCCTGTGATGTCGGCTAGGAATTGGCATAGGAAATTTGAACTGGCAGCGCCGCCGTCGACCTTGAATGACTCAATCGGGTTGTCATGTAATTTCTCGATAATGTCGAGTGTTTGGAAAGCCATCGCCTCAACCGCCGCACGAACTAAATGTGCTCCAGTAGTGTCCAATGAGAGCCCTTGAATTGATGCACGTGCTTTGCGGTCCCAATGTGGAGCTGCTAGTCCGCCAAAACCAGGGACGATATATACACCTCCATTAGATTTAACTGACTCTGCCAGTTCGTCGATGCGGTTAGCTGGTGCAAATACGCCGAGATTGTCGCGTAACCACTGAATTGTTTGGCCACTATGAAAAACTACTCCTTCGACTTCATATCGGAGTTGCTTCTGCGCTCTCCATGCGATTGAAGTGGTTAACCCTTCCACATTTCGAGGCTTATCCCCGACGTTTACAGTTACCACTCCAGCAGTACCAAAGGTATTTTTTAATGAATTCTCTGCAAAGCAAGCTTGACCAAATAGTCCCGACTGTTGGTCAGCAAGAATTGCTCGAATCGGAATCTGATGATCTAATATCGAGCGGTCTACAAACCCAAAATCTCCGTCAGAGTCAATAACTTCCGGAAAGATACTTGTTGGAATATCAAGTTTACCTAACAGCTCATCATCCCATCGCAAAGTATGAATGTTGTAAAGTGCCGTGCGAGATGCGCACGATGGATCGGTCGCATGAATGGATCGTCCATTAAGATTCCAGGAAAGCCACGTATCCACCGTTCCTGCAATATATCTTCCGGTAGCAATCTTTGAGCGCAATCCATCAACATTTTCAAGGAGCCAAGTGAGTTTACCGGCTGAGAAAAATGAATCATTATGAAGTCCAGTGCGCTTCTTAAACTCATCATCGAGCCCTTGCTTATTCCAACGCTCGACAATTTCATCAGTTTGATTCGATATCCAAACCAGGGCATCATGCACTGGTACACCATTTGTCTTATCCCAAATCATGATGGTTTCTCGGTGACTCGTGATACCTGCAACTGCAATCTGTGAAACTGGTATTGCGGAATCAATAACTGCATCAAGAATTGTCTGACGAGTTGCCTTCCAGAGATAGATCGGATCGAGTTCAGCCCAACCAGGATTACGGCGAACCCATGAAATCTGCTGCCGTCCTTCACCTACTATCATTCCTGAATCATCAACAATGAGGCTTCGCACACTCGATGAGCCAGCATCAATTACGAGAATATAGCGTTTTGCACTCATTTTGAGCCGCTCAACCGATTCGCTCCAAAGCTTGATGATCGAGGGCCATCCGAATGTGGAATTGCTAGGTGATCGAGCCAGGTCTTATATCTATCGATCTGCTTGCTTATCTCAGAGCCATCCCATCCCAACTTTCCTGCCGCGATCACTGAAATCCGTTCAATAACATTCAAACCATGGCCAGCCTCGAATGCGAGAACAAGTCTGCGCGCCATAAGATCGGTCAAAGTCCGCGGAAACTCTTCGGCGAGCACAAAATCAATCTCTGCCCGAGTAACTCCAATGGCTGGTTCAACCAATTCACCGGCAGACTGATCGCTTTCGACTATTTTCCAAATATTTAGAGCGCGAGATCCATAAATATTGACCAGTCGCGTGGCAACAAGAGTTGGTGCACCGAGATTTACCAGTTCGGCAACAAGTGCCGCCTTATTTTTGAACTTTCCGCCAGGGAGAAGACTATTCCGGGTGAGAGAAGTTCGTTTCTTCCGTTTGGAGCGTTTGTTTAAATCATTGACAGTATCTTCTGCAAGTTGACGGAATGTGGTGAGTTTGCCACCTACAACGGTCACGTAACCTGTCATTCCATTTTTAGAATGGTCAAAGAGAATATGAGTTCGAGTCACTTTCGACTCATCTTTCTCCGGCTCATACGGAAGTGGTCGAACGCCACTATAAGTGTAGAGAACATCGCTCTTCTTCAAATGTGCCTCGGGAATAAGAGCATTTACTTCATTGATGAGGTATTCCAGTTCACCGATATCGCAACGCGCCTCATCTGGATCTGCGTCCCAGCGAATATCGGTAGTGCCAAGCAAATATTTACCAAGCCACGGGATAACCAGAATTAATCGACCATCTTGGCGAGTCTCGTAGTACACGACCTCCTTGGGAGCCCCAGGGAATGCATCAACAATGAGATGTGATCCCTTTGTGCCACCGCCAAGTCGTGGTTGTGTGGGTGCAGAACCACTTTGACTAAAAATACTATCAATCCAAGGCCCTGCGACATTATAAATTACGGGTGCACTCGCGATCTGGCTCTCTCCAGTCAGAGTATCGCGAAAGTTCACACCAACTACTTTGTTACCATCCATAATTGGGGATTCAACTCGAGAGTGAATTTTTATCTCAGCCCCGTGAGCGATCGCATCAAGTGCTACTTCAACGCAAAGTCTCTCTGCTAACTCGATCTGACCATCCCAATACGTAAAAGATCCTTTCAGGCCATCAGTCTCAATACCGGGGAAAGCGTCGATCGTCTCCTTCCGAGTTAAAAACTTATGACGTGGTGAAGATTTATCGAAGGAGAGAATGTCAAAGAGGATCATTCCTAAACACACGAGAAACGGACCCCGCTTACTATGTTTATATACTGGCATTATCCAAGGTACATTTTTTACTAAATGTGGAGCATTTCTGATAAGACGCTCTCTTTCAACCAACGACTCACGAACAAGCGCAAAATCATAGTGTTCGAGATAGCGCAAGCCACCATGAGCAAGTCGCCCAGACCATGCAGAGACGCCACTACAAATATCATCCTGCTCAAGGAGCAGGGTGCGAAAACCTTGTAGTGCCGCTTCTCGGGCTATGCCGACCCCGTTAACCCCACCGCCAATGATGATTACGTCGTAGTTACTCATGGTGTTTTAAATTTCCTTATTCTGTCTCGATAATCGCTACAACGGTGCGAACTTCAGCGGTGCCGCCAGCAGGTACCAAGATCTCAACGAGCTTGCCCGTCGCGGGAGCGGTGAGTTCCTCTTCAACTTTCTCCGCTTCAACTTGTGCAATTGGTTCATCTTCTTTAACAGAGTCGCCAATTTGTTTAAACCAGAGCGAAATTATCCCTTCACTCATTCCCATTCCCCACTGTGGAAGCAAAACTTCTACTCTCATCTTTTTACTCTCTCTCTAGGCTGGTCGTTATGCTTGCAAGATGGAACGAGCTGCGGCGGCGATTGATATCCGGTTTGGATAAAGATGCTTCTCTAGCGCTGGGCTAAAGGGAATCTGTGTATCAGGAGTTGTTACTCTCTTAATTGGCGCTTGGAGTGAATCAAAGGCATGCTCCGCAACGAGCGCAGAGATCTCCGCAGCTGCTCCACACGTTTTGTGTGCTGGATCCGCGACGACCAGACGCCCGGTCTTAACTACTGACTTCATGATCCCTTCTACATCCATTGGAACCAGCGTCCGGGGATCGAATACTTCAACTGAGAATCCTTCTTTAGCGAGCTGATCTGCCGCTGCAACTGCCTCTGGAACCGCCCCGGAGATCGCAACGATCGTAAGGTCAGAACCTTCACGGAGGATTCGTCCTACTCCTAGTGGAATCCAGTACTCATCCTCTTCTACCTCCTCCTTCATTGGCCAGAGTGGGCATGCTTCAAAGCAGAGGACTGGGTCATCACTATCGATAGCTGAGCGAAGAAGTCCCTTTGCGTCACTGGGAGAAGCTGGCGCAATGATCTTCAATCCTGGAACATTCATATACATCGGATATGGACGATCCGAGTGATGGGCACCGGTATTTAA
>JAYVUF010000043.1:0-8096 GCA_043788135.1 Actinomycetes bacterium | reverse complement strand
AAGCCCGGGTGGCGGAACGGCAGACGCGCACGGTTCAGGTCCGTGTACTCGTAAGGGTGTAGGGGTTCAAATCCCCTCTCGGGCACTCAGGAAAATTTGCGGGACAATTCTAAAATTAGATGCTGGGCGTTTAGTAAGTTCAAAACGTATCCATTACCTTTCACGAATTAACAAGTGATTTGAACTATCCAGAACTACCCATAAGTGGCGCACCTGAAACTTAGGAGCATTATGCGGAGCTGCTTTATTAGTCGTTGATCCTCGAATTTAGAACCATCCGTTTGGCGCTTCCATTGAATTGTAATATCGACTAGGGTCACTGCGCATTAGTAAAATTTTTTTGAAGGGTTGAGTTCGTATGACGAGTGGTCCATTGGAAGGTGTAGTTGTAGTTGATCTCTCACGTGCCCTGGCTGGTCCACACGCCACAATGATGCTCGGGGATCTAGGGGCACGTGTTATCAAAGTCGAAAATCCTGATGGCGGTGATGACACTCGCGGATGGGGGCCACCATTCGTTGGCGCTCCTAATGCTCTTGAATCAACTTATTTTCTCTCCTGTAACCGCAATAAGGAATCGATCGTTGTCGACCTGAAGTCCAGAGAGGGGCAGGATATTCTGGCCCGTTTAATCCTTCGTGCTGATGTCCTCGTTGAAAACTTTCGTCCTGGTGTTCTAGATCGATTGGGATTTACAACTGATCGTCTCCACGACCTTAATCCAAAGCTTATTGTGCTTTCGATCTCTGGCTTTGGGCATGACGGACCGGAAGGCGGCCGTGCTGGTTATGACCAAATAGCGCAGGGTGAAGCTGGATTGATGTCACTTACCGGCCCGACTCCTGACGAGCCGACTCGAGTTGGTGTTCCGATAGGTGATCTGCTCGCTGGAATGAATGGGGCCTTTGGAGTTGTTGCCGCACTTCACGAAAGAAATAGCACCGGTCTAGGACGAGTTGTACGGACTTCACTCCTCGCCTCTATCGTTGGAGTGCACGCCTTTCAAGGAACTCGCTTCACGGTAGCAGGTGAAGTTCCCAGAGCGAGCGGAAATCATCATCCATCGATCGCACCTTACGGTTTATTTCATTGTAAAGATGGATTTATGCAAATGGCAGTTGGCTCCGAAAGTCTTTGGCGCTTATTCGCATCTGCCTTCGAATTAGATAAGCCGGAGTTTGCAATCAATGCACTCCGAGTTGGGGCACGAAAGGAAGTGATATCCCAAATCGAAGATGTATTTGCAACATGGAATCTTTCCGACCTGTTGGTCAGGCTTAATGAATTAGGAATACCCTGCGGTGAAGTGCGCTCGATCGACCGAGTGTACGAATGGGAGCAGACGAAGTCGCAAGGGCTCTTAATGGATGTCGAGCATTCATCGTTGGGCAAGATCACGATTCCCGGACCACCGCTACGGATTGAGGGTTACGGCTCAATCGGTCATCGTCCAGATCCATTAGCCCCTCCACTGCTTGGTGAGCACACGAACTCCATCTTGTCGTGGCTCGATTCCTTTGAGGTTTGAGAAATATTTGCAATGACAGAACATCTGAATGCCTCAGAGCTAATCGAACTTGTCTTAGATAGCGGATCGTTTAGATCTTGGGACCGCGAATTCGAAGACCCAATTGGGGCATCACCTCCCTACTTGGCAGAACTTAGGGTTGCTAGGGATAGGTCCGGAGTCGACGAGGCGATTCTGACTGGCGAAGGGCTCATCAGGGGCCGAAAAGTTGCAGTAGTCATCGGAGAGTTCGGCTTTCTTGCCGGTTCAATCGGGGTTTCCGCTGCGGCTCGCATCATGGATGCCTTCGAGCGGGCGAGGAGAGAGCGATTACCGGTGTTAGCAGCTCCAGCTTCCGGCGGCACCAGAATGCAAGAGGGAACTATTGCCTTCGTCCAGATGGTGGGGATCACTGCGGCGGTTGTTGCACATAAATCGGCGGGCTTGCCGTATTTGGTTTACCTTCGCCACCCCACCACTGGTGGCGTCTTTGCCTCCTGGGGTTCTCTTGGCCATGTGACCGTTGCGGAGCCGGGCGCGCTTATCGGGTTTCTTGGTCCGCGCGTTTATGAAGCGTTGCATGGCAAGACTTTTCCAAAAAATGTTCAAACTTCCGAGAACCTCTTTGCTCATGGACTGATTGATGGTGTCCTCGCACCAGGTCATTTGGCCGAAGTAACCGCGCGCGCTCTCAATGTACTTTCACCTGATCGAGCGACATTTAGGTTAGTGTCAGATATTGAGGGAAGAGAGCTGGGCGAACATACTGCTTGGGAATCGATTCTTCTTACCCGCGCCAGTAACCGCCCTGGGATCCGCTCCCTGCTTCGTTACGGGGCAAATAATGTACTCCCGCTTCATGGAACGGGTGAAGGTGAGAGCCAGCCAACTTTGCTTCTTGCGCTTGCTCGTTTTGGCAGTGCACCTTGCATTCTGCTTGCCCAGGACCGGGTAAATTCCGATAGGCCCCTTGGGCCTGCTGGATTGCGCGAGGCTAGGCGCGGCATGAGATTAGCTAGCCAGTTAAAGATTCCCTTCGTCACTGTGATTGATACTCCCGGGGCGACACTTTCCAAGGAGTCGGAAGAGGGCGGATTATCGGGGGAGATCGCGCGCTCGCTGGCTGATCAAATTTCTTTGGATGCTCCTACCTTATGTGTGCTTCTCGGGCAGGGTGGCGGTGGGGGCGCGCTGGCAATTTTGCCTGCAGACCGTGTAATCGCATCTGAACATGGGTGGCTCTCGCCACTACCACCGGAGGGTGCCTCGGTAATAGTGCATCGCACCCAGGAATTTGCAGCCCAGATGGCGCAAGAGCAGGGAGTTAGGGCTAAGGATCTGCTGGCTGCAGGGATAGTGGACAGAATTGTGGAGGAAAACCCTGACTCAGCAAGCGAACCAGAAGAGTTTGCGAAGCGAATGGCTCAAGTCCTTGAATACGAACTTCTCAACCTTATTGACTCAGAACCGGTAGCACGCTTGGCCAAGCGATTGGCGAGATACCGAAACCTCGGACACAACATCACTATTTAATAGGCATTGTAAGGTCGAAGAATATTTTGTGGCAGTGCAACCCCTTGCCTTATTCACTAAAGTTGATACGATTTTGTGCTCGGTTTATCTCTTGTACTTTTCTAGAAGAAACTTGATTTCTAGCTCTGTCCTTGGCAGTGCTCAACCAAATAATGGGATGTCAGGGGGCATGTGAATATTTTTTGGATCAGTGTGGGATTGGGCATTTCAACCGCTGCGATTCTTGCACTCTCTTCGGTTGCATTCACTTTGGAATACGCAGTTAGCCGAGTTGTGAATTTAGCTCACGGTGAAGTGCTCACCATTGGCGCTTACACGGCATATGTTGCAGAGACCACCTTTCATCAGAATATTTATATTTGTGGACTCCTCGCAACGTTTATGGGGGCCATAACAGGAATGGGGCTTAACTATTTCTTGATTGAGCGATTTAGAAAGCAGAAAGTTATTTCTACTCTAATTGCGACACTCGGTGCTTCTTTGATTCTTCAGAACATTTTACTGATTGCCTTCGGAGGCGCTAGCGTCTCATACGGATTTGATCAAGGAAATCTTCTGCATGTTGGACCATTCCTTTGGACGACGCTCACTATCAAAGTAATTATTGCCGCGGTCTTGGTAGCGGTTTTAATTTATTTTCTTCTGCAGCGAACTCGACTTGGTAAAGCCCTTCGAGCAGTTTCGCAAAATCGCGAACTTGCACAAATCAGTGGTATTCCCGCCCGTAGTATCGTGATGCAAACGTGGGCAGTCTCAGGTGCTATTTCAGGGTTTGCTGGATTTCTATACGGTGAAACAATTGGCACAATTACGCCTTCGATTGGCAATGGATTTCTTTTGCTTTCAATTACAGCAGCTGTTGGCGGTGGCTTAGGTCGTCCATATGCAACTCTTGGTGGTGCCGTGGTGCTGGGTTTAGTAATGGCAATTGCGGGAACCTATACCAGCTCCGCATATCAACTCGTAATCGCATTTGCTTTTCTCAGTGTCATGCTTTTGCTTAAACCAAACGGAGTCTTCGTTCGAGGTCGAGCCCAGAAGGTGCGTGCCTGATGCTGCAATATTGGACCGCGATTCTCACGGAGGCTTCCATTTTCAGCGTTCTTGCCCTCGGTGTTGACATGATTTGGGGTTGGGCTGGGGATTTCGATCTTTCTGCGTACGCTTATTTCGCTCTCGGCATTTACATAACAATGATTCTCACGATCGGCAAACCAAAGCAACCAGTTACTTACATTCTCGGCTGGCATATACCTTATTTATTGGCTGTACCTCTAGCGGTCGTTGTGGTGGTCGCTTTTGCTGCAATCATTGGGTCAATCGCATTGCGTAGTTTGCGGGAGGTTTATTTTTCGATAACCACATTAGGCGCGGTCTGGGCGATCTATTACTTTGTTGAAAATTACACCCCACTCTTCAATGGCTATAACGGTCTTTCAGGCCTTAATGACCCTATGGGTGGAGGTCTTTCTTATACGGCGTATCACTATCTCTTTTTCGGTTTCTGTCTACTTGTCCTGGTATTGGTGTACTTCCTGGTGTCGCGTCTTTCTAAGAGTCCATTTGGCCGAATGGTGCGGGCAGTGCGAGATGACGAGAAAGCGGCGGCAGTATTCGGGAGAAATATATTTTGGACAAAGTACCGGACGTATATGTTTGGAGCCGGTCTTGCAGGCCTAGCCGGTGGCCTATTTGCTGCGTACATCGGCGCATTTAATCCACTGGATTGGAAACCCACAGAGATATTCGTTTTATATGCGGCCATTCTTGTTGGCGGTCGCGGCAATCCGAAAGGTGTCGTGCTCGGGTCATTTATCGTGTACGTGGGTTTTGTTGAGATGACGCGATACATTCCTTCACCTGCATCACGACCAGAATTGGGACCAGCTCTTCGACAAATCCTTATTGGCTTATTAATTATATTAATGTTGCGTTTTCGACCAAGTGGCCTGATTCCCGAACGACTGGGAACCGATAAATCGAAACCAGAAGAGGTGCGAACGTGAGCGCATCGCCACTGTTGGAAATCAGTCGACTCACGAAGTCATTCGGTGGGGTAGTTGCTGTTCATGATTGTTCGATGACAATAAAGGAGGGAAGTATCGTGGGGCTTATTGGTCCCAACGGTGCGGGCAAAAGTAGCGTTATTGACCTTGTCTCGGGATTTGAGCGCGCTGATTCCGGCAGCATTCGTTTCGACGGTCATGAAATTATGGGCAAACGTCCAGATGTAATTTCACGCCTTGGGATGATTCGAACCTTTCAGACTCCACGTGAGTGGAAAGATCTCTCCGTTATAGACAACGTTCGCGTGGCATATTCGGACCTCAAACGTGAAACGCTCTGGCGTTCTCTTGTCCATGCGGGACGATTGCGTCGCCAAGACGATATTGAAAATGATGAAGTGCGTGAGCTGATGAGGCAGTATCGCCTCGATGAGATTCGCAATGATCGTGCGATTGGCCTTAGCGGAGGTCAAAAACGGTTACTCGAATTTGCTCGAATCTCAGCAGCTAAACCTCGGCTTACTATTCTGGACGAGCCGATGGGCGGTGTAAATCCCGTGCTAGGTGAACGGATTGGCCAGGCGATCCTTGACCTCAAAGCAGCAGGCAGCACAGTTATTGTTGTTGAACACAATTTACCCTTTATCGAAAAAACCTGCGATGAGGTTGTAGTTATGGATCTCGGCTCGGTTATTGCTCAAGGGCCGTTTAATGCATTACGTGACAACAAGCGTGTTGTTGATGCCTACTTGGGAGGTGAAGATGAGCACGCCTAAATTTGAGTCGCCGGTGGTACTCAAAATTGATTCGATCACTGCAGGTTACGGTGGGGCGCCCATAATTGAAAACGTCTCATTAGAGGTTTTCAAGGGAAAGATCTCTGCCATCATTGGCCCAAATGGTGCTGGCAAGTCAACACTATTAAAAGCTATTAGTGGGGTCATTAAGACATCTAGCGGGAGTGTTCACGTGCTCGATGAAGAATGTACAAACTTGGCACCGGAAAAAATGGTCAAACGCAAACTTGCTTATGTTCCGCAAGTGGCTAATACCTTTCCCGATCTCACCGTACGCGAGAACATGGAAATGGGTGGATATACGCGCAAATCTGGTACTGCTGAACGTATCGATGAACTTTGCGTACTTTTTCCTGATCTTCAAAAATCGTTGCGCCGTAAGGCTGGACAGCTAAGTGGTGGGCAGCGCAACATGCTAGCTATGGCTCGTGGCTTGATGCTTGATCCAGTCGTGATGTTGCTCGACGAACCCAGCGCGGGTCTTTCACCGCTCTTTCAAGATGCGCTTTGGGAGCAGATTGAAAAAGTTGCGGCAACCGGAGTTGGAATTTGTGTGGTCGAACAGAACACACGAAAGTCGCTTCGTCATGCCGATTGGGGCTATGTCTTGGTATTGGGAAAAAATCGATTGGACGGGCCAGCCTCCGCGCTCCTGCATGATGATGAAGTGATCGATCTTTATGTTGGTCGAATGTCTTAGTTTAGATATGAAATTTTCCGTTATAGAGAAGTACCCAACGAGAGGAAAACAATGATGCAAATCGGTAGACAAAAAAGATCGCTTCGCGTTTTATCGAGCGCGATTATGTTCGTGACTGCCATGGCTGGTGGTTCGTTCCTCACTTCAATTTCTTCAGCCGAAGCCACTTCGGGCACGGTCTCTTATGGCGTGTTGTCGTGCTTTACCGGACCATTGGCCAGTTTAGGCCAAGGGATTTATCAAGGTGCCCAGATCGCCCAGGCGCAGGTAAATGCTGCGGGTGGAGTATTGGGTAAAAAACTCCTTATTCCGCAAGGCGACACTGGCTGTGACCCAGTCGAAGGTAAGACCGCGCTCTTGCATTTGATCTCAGGCGGCGGCATTGCTGGCATCATTGGACCAACAACGCAGGAAATCAATGCAGTCGAACCAGTTTTGCAATCTAACAAGATAATTGATGAGTTTCAGGGAGGAGACACTAGTCGTGACTCCCAAACAGATCCGTATCTGTTTCGCTCTAGTCCATCTGATAGCCAACTAGGTGTTGCAATGGCTACCTACGCGCACATCAAAGGCTACAAAAGAGCGGATTTGCTTTTTTATTCGGATGCCGCGGCTCAAACTATTGTGAAACCAGTATCAGACACCTTCAAGAAACTTGGCGGTATCGTGATTCACAGTTACACAATTCAAGCTGGTTTATCTTCTTACACCAACACAGTGAGTCAGGTTATTGCTGATAAGCCACAAGTTATTTTTACTCAAACTGACGCTCCAACGGTCGGGGTTCTGTCTACAGAATTCAAACAACTTGGGTCCAAGACGGCATGGATTGGCACTGATGTAACTGCGAGTGCCGATTATCTGAAGGCTTTCGGATTAACGCAAGCTCACTCGTTATTCACTTCCGTTTTTGGATCGTCTGTTACCGGTGCAGCAAATAATGCATTTATGGCGGGATTTAATAAGTTGGCACCCACCGTTGTAAAGGCTGGAGTTCTCTCCGGAGCGAATTACGCTTATGACTCGGTTATTTCACTTGCTCTTGCTGATACCTATGCAAAGACAACAGATGGTACGAAAGCGGCAAAGGCGATGGCGATGGTCACAAACCCACCGGGAACACCGTGTTATGCATACGGTTCATGTGTAGCACTCTTAAAAGCTGGGAAGAAGATTAATTACGAGGGTGCTAGTGGAAGCATCAACTACAATAAATACAACAATGCGTTTGGACCATACGCGGCTTACGTGGCAGATGCTAAAACTGGCAACGAAGTGCAAGGTAAGACAATGTCGGGCAAAGTCCTCTTCGACGTAACAAACTGCACCAAAATTGCGACGTGCCTATCCGTCCTTAAAGCAGACGGCCTATAAGCACTTCGGAACTGCGTGAACTCCAAGGCTCTTCCAAAATGAGAGCCTTGGAGTTCGCATTCCAATAGAATTGGGATGTGAGTACTTATGCCTACCTTGGACCTGCCGGAACTTTCACCGAAGCGGCCCTGCTGGGCATCACATCCTCGGCTGATCAACTCATGCCCTTCGCCAAT
>JAYVUF010000042.1:0-3005 GCA_043788135.1 Actinomycetes bacterium | reverse complement strand
ATCAGATAACTTGGTGGGGTTGGGTGGGAGGTTGAATTCCTGCACTTGGTCGAAGTTAAGTCCTATCCGATGCACGTAAATGGCACTGTTTGAGAAGAGGGATAAGCGCTCCTGTACGTCCCGAGTCATATCAGACCCCGATGGGTCTAGATCGCCCATGTAAATCACGTGGACAGCCTTCCCGCTGACAAACCGCTCTTGCATCCTCTTACCCATCTCGTACAGCAAAGACGCGCTCCCGTAGCCACGAGTGGCCGTAAAAGGCACTTCGTACTTGCGGCACAATGGGAGCAACACACCCTCAAGGGCAGCTTTCTCGATGAGCACTTCCACATAATTCTTCTGGTCAAGCCATTTGTCCAGACGGAAACTTTCTACGGCGCGTTGCATGATGCTCTTAGCACAGGAAACGTAGTTGTAGTCCTCGGTGGACCGATTCCGGTCTTCGATAGCGTCCCAATCAAGGTAACCAGCCATCCGTGCTTCGGCCACAATGTTCCCCAAACGCTTATAAGAGGCGTCAGCGTTGACAATCGTGTTGGAGGCTACCAAGCGGTAATAAAGTTGACGAAGGCTCATGCGGTACCCTTGAGCGGTGTAATCTGTCAGGATGGAGTCACAGCGACGAATTAAGTCCATCGTGGACAGGTCGAAGTTTTTATCGATAAATCTTTCGCGCATATTAAGAGTGGGGGTAAGTGGGTTTTTGCATTTCAATTTCCCCTATGTTGCAGGAGCCGCGCAAATGATGTACCAAGCTAATAGCATCAGGGACGCTCACTGCCGAAACTAAGATGGTCTGATGGTTAAAACCCTTATCGCCTACAAAAACAGGCAGAGCAATCAGATATTTGTTTTTGGATAGGTTGGCTCTCATAGCGTGTCAGTCCATGTGGTACTCGTCATCGCCTTCATCATAGTTGTCATCTTGATGCGGGTTTGTGCAGCCGTCACATAGACTAAGGTTCCCACCAACAAGGCCATCCGTGACACCGTTGCACCCGATACGCCAGTTGGCACACAGCGTTTCGGGGTTGGTATCTCCAGGTTCAAGACTGGGTGGCGGTGAAGTGCGAGTTTTTGAATCCATGAGAAAACGTAACACAGGTTAGCAACTTTGTCAAGCTATTTTGAGGCTCAGGCGCACCCGCACGACACGCCCACCCCTCCGGTAAGTTTGCTTCCAGTTTTTATCACCGTTGTTTTCTACGGCGGCAACTTTCACAGCTTCTCGTGTCCAGCCACAGATTGTGGTAGTGTAAGGCTGTTCGCACGTCCAGACGAAGAACCACTCTGGATGCTCGTTGATGGCAACCAAAACCAGTGGCTCATCCTTCGGACGTTTCTTCACTTCGGGCGTGGATGACAGTTTCTTTTTCATAGTTTCGGGCGGTTTCTTTTTCATAGCTTGCGAATGAACTGCAGCATGACTGATATAGCACTGGTAGCAGTACTGGCGATCACTGACGGTTCCAACATGGTCATATCGCAGATTTCGTGTATCTCCGCGATCAGACCTTTGGCCTCCTTGGTGCCATTGTTCCAGGGGCGGTCTGTACAGAGGGCGATGCACACCCCACCTTTCTTGAGCAAAGAAACGGCTTTATGAATATGCTTGATATCGCGTCCCTCGGAGAAGGGGGGGTTCATCAGAATCACGTCAAATTCTCCTAGACTCTCTTCGGTGAGGAAATCGCGAATATGTACAGTGTCACCCTTGCTGATAACTTCTTCTAGTGCGTGGCGGTGGCGCGGGTCCACTTCGACGGCGACCACCTCCAAGTTTTCCAAAGGACCAGGATAGGTTTCAAAGGCTGAGAGTAGTAGCGATCCGTTACCGGCTTCTGGTTCCAGTAGCCTCAATTTCCTGGTTGGGTCATCCATCGCCTCCCAAGCAAAGAGGGCCATGCTACGGGCGACATCAGGAACTGTAGGGAAGAATTGGTATGTCTGAACTTCGATCTTTTTGTGGTTAATTACCTCCCCATCCGAGAGGGCAGCGTCGAGGATACCGCTGATAGGGGTGGCGGATATGTGACATTTCTTTCCACGGTTCCAAATGATTCCCAGTTGTTCCAGCACTTTTACCACCTGTTTGTATAGGGGGCCTGGCATCGACCCTGGGGGTCCGAAGTCTAGGCTGTTTTCGCCACGCTTGGCGGATAAGATGGCGGCTTTTACCTCGGGAGAGATTTTGATGGTAGGTGATGTCATAAAGAAAAATAATATCGGTTAACACTTTTGTCAATCCGGTGATTCGAAATCAGCCGTTGCCGCATAAGTCGGTGGAGTCCACCCAGTCACGCTGCTCCTTACCCATGTTTGCTTTCCCGCTCTTGGAAAGAAAAGCTATTGATTCTTCCCTATTATAAAATCTCCCATCGGTTCCAATAAAGCCGTCTTCCATCTGGTGCTCTCTGTGAAATTGTTCCCAGTTAGTTTCTAGCCAACCCATGGCGATGTCCCACCTATCTTCACTTCGACGCTGATAGGGAGAGAGACATCTCTTAATGATATAATCTCGAATGCAGTCGAGATGGGTACCACTGGTACCATATACCATACCATCAATTTTTACAGCAGGATGCGCCAACTGAACAGTGTCGCCACTCTTATTTTCAAATAGTATAGTAAACAGTAGCGCAGTAAATGATCTCACTGTGATAAGTACCAACAGTGTCAATCCGGTGATTCGAAACCTACGCACGGTTTGAGTCCGAGTTCCTTAGCTCCTTTCCCGACATTATCCTGAACCACTACGCACGGTTCGGAAAGCTTGCCTGTCTTGGGAAGCTTGCTAAGTTCAGCTGCCCCACGGTTTTACAGACTTTGGGCTTGTCCATTTACTTCTCCAGTTGGGCGCAACGAGCTTCTAACTCCTTGATGCGTTTTTTCATCTTGGTTACTCGGGATGGTGCATCGTTACAGGATGTGGGAAATTTAAGGTGTTTCTTGATGAAGTTGCCACCCTGGGCAGCGTTGTCACAGTCCTCAACGGAAGAGCC
>JAYVUF010000041.1:0-2223 GCA_043788135.1 Actinomycetes bacterium | reverse complement strand
GCGGCATTTAAAGCAGACATCGGTGATATTTGGCAGAGAGTGACGATCGTGACTCTCACTGAATTCGGCCGACGCTTAGAGGAGAATTCATCTGCGGGTGTTGACCATGGTTGGGCTTCAGTCATTTTTGTCATGGGCGGCGGAGTCAAAGGCGGACAAGTCATATGTAACTGGCCGGGCTTAGGAGAAAATGATTTGAGGGATGGAGACTTGGCTGTTACGACCGATTATCGACACGTGTTGGCAGAAGTAATGCGAAATCGTGGCGGACTATCGAGTGTTGCTATCTCATCGATACTTCCTGGTTTTACTCCTCTACCCCTAGGTATCACCAAACCGATTTAATCTGATCTCTACTAAACTCGTGGCATGAACACCAGTCGCATGGAGGCATTTAGCGATGGCGTAATAGCCATCATTATTACGATCATGGTTTTCGGCCTCGCTACCCCCCATGGCTTCACTTTCTCGGCACTTCGACCACTCATCCCATCTTTTGAAATTTACGCTTTGAGCTTTACCTATTTAGCAATTTATTGGGTGAATCATCACCACCTAATCAGAGCTACCAATCGAATTGATGGAAGAATTTTGTGGGCAAATATGCACCTGCTTTTTTGGTTATCTTTATTCCCTTTTTTCACCGCCTGGATGGGATCTTCTAAAATTTCAAGGGACCCGACCATTACCTATGGATTAGCGCTATTTATGGCGGCGATCGCATCCTCAATACTTCAAAAAAGTATTGTTAAAAGTCACGGGAACGATTTGGCTGCGAAATTCGCCGGTGAAAGCAGTTGGAAGAGCAAGATCTCTCCCTTGCTCTATCTTGCGGGAATTATTTGTTCTTTTTGGTGGCCAATAATTGGAGTGATTCTCTATGCGGTTGTGGCCGCAATTTGGGTGATTCCAGACCGAAAATTAGAGAACTACTTATCTTCCTTACACCTAGATCACGAGCATTAGGTCGAGTTCTAGTACTTCACAAAATAAATATTATTTATATCAATCCTCAGTCAACCTGATACAAATCTGTACGCCGGTCTAGGAAAACATCATTTCGAGGGCCAATCGCTTTGGAGGTAGGTACTTCAACTACTTTATAAATTATTTGTGTTGTATTTAGCTTAGTTACGTCAGCCAAAACTTGAATAACTCCATCGGCGTCAGTGATCACCGAAGCCCCAACCCATTTCACACCCCGTTCATCGCCGGTGCGGTCAGCTGCAATTACCACCATTCGATTAACTGAAGCGTCAGCTTGCAGTCTTACTACTTCCATTGGGGTAGGAGTTGCCATGCTTCCCCACTCGGGCCAGTTCGTAGGAAGAGCCAATATCTGCGCACCTCTTAATGCAGCCATTCTCACCCACTCTGGAAATTCAGCGTCATAACAAACCATCGTTGCTATGCGACCAAAGACTGTTTCAATGACCAAGGGAGGTTTGTCGCCCGCTGTAAAGAAGTCCTTTTCGTCGTTGAATAAATGGGCTTTTGGATACCAACCTAGAATTCCAGATTTATCAAGCACTACTGAAGCATTGAAATATGAGCCATCAACAGAAAGCGCGAAGCCACCGACGAGAACCGTATCACTGTGAGAAAGAATCGCCTTCAACTTCTCAAAGCGTACGTCAGTTATATTCCACGAACGATCCATGAGTTCCTGATGGTTTTTAAAAACGTACCCAGAATTTGCTAGCTCTGGAATCACAATGAGATCCACACCTGCTTCCAACGATTCATTTACTGCGTGGCAAATTTTTTGAAAATTCTCGTCAGGACCCTCAATACTTAGAGAGAGTTGGCAAGCGGCGATTTTAATCATAATTAAATAATGCTAAGAATTTCGTAAATAATATGAGCTGCGGCGATGCCAGTAATTTGCGCATGATCATATGCGGGTGCCACTTCAACGAGATCTGCTCCAACTATGTTGAGATTCTTCATTCCTCGAATCGTTGCTAGCAATTCACGGCTCGTTAAACCACCCGCCTCTGGGGTTCCGGTTCCAGGCGCATGAGCAGGATCAAGCACATCGATATCAACCGATAAATACACCGGACGATTTTGGATTCGAGCATGAATTTTCTCCAGAGCACCAGCGACTCCAAGATCGGCAAACTCTATTGATGAGAAGATTTGAAAACCAAGATCGGCATCATTCGCAAGATCATCGCCAGAATAAAGTGGACCTCGAATACCCATGTGCATGCAACCATC
>JAYVUF010000040.1:0-4325 GCA_043788135.1 Actinomycetes bacterium | reverse complement strand
GGCACCCGAACCCGGTACCCAAATTCCATCTCACTATGCAAATTGTTTTGGTTGTGGAGAGTTGCACCCTACTGGTCTCCACTTGGTCGCTCACGCTGGAGTCGGGCAAGATATAACTGCAATTTTTACTGTAACGCAGAATCATCAAGGTGCGCCTGGACTTGCACATGGAGGGTTGCTCACCTTGGCCTTTGATGAAGCGCTAGGGAAATTGATGTGGCTATTGCGAGCACCAGCCGTTACCGCTCGCCTTGAAACTGATTTTCTAGCACCGGTGCCGGTTGGAAGCCAGCTCTTCATTACAGCCCGCATTTCAGGTCAGTCCGGACGGAAAGTTTATGCGCAGGCGGAAGGACACCTGGAATCTTTCGATGGTCCAATCGCAGTTCGCGCTAGTTCTCTCTATGTAATTGTTCCCATGTCACATTTCTTGGAAAAAGCGCCTAAAGAATTTATTGATCACATTCGAGAGAATCCAAAACTCTTAGCTTTCGTCGACCCTGACTTTGAGATCAATCCATGAGCGATGTAAAAGTACTAGTCAAAAGGTTCTCTCCCGATGTTCCCTTACCTAAATACGGGAAGGCGGGGGATGCTGGAGCGGACATAACCACTCAAGTGGATGTCACGCTAGCTCCTGGAGAACGAAAACTCGTACCAACCGGTTTAGCTATTGCACTGCCGTTTGGCTTTGCGGCTTTTGTGCATCCTCGATCGGGGTTGGCCATAAAGCATGGCGTCTCTATGGTGAATGCTCCGGGGACTGTAGATGCAGGTTATCGAGGTGAGCTGCAAGTCATATTAATTAATCACGATCCACGTGAATCCATCTCATTTAAAAAAGGAGATCGGATTGCGCAATTAGTCATTCAAAGAGTTGAAGCCGCAGAATTTATTGATGTTTTGGAATTGCCGGGATCTGCGCGTGGTGAGGGTGGCTTTGGATCTACTGGAGTTTCAACGGAAGGCGCTTGCACCTTATGAGTTACGAGGGACATTCAGAAGATAAGGCAAAAGTTTTAGGTGCTCTTGGTGGAACCCGCGGATTGATTGACAGCGGAGTTCCCTCCATTGTTTTTTTGGTTGTATTTAATGTTTCTCATAACCTCAACAACTCTGCCATCTCGGCAGTGGCGCTTTCTCTGACCTTTACTCTGGCGCGTTTAGTTAGGCGGGAAACGTTACAACATGCTATCTCTGGTCTGATCGGAGTGGCATTCTGCGCTTTACTTGCCCGCCATACTGGAAAAGCAGCTGACTTTTACCTTCCAGGGTTGATCATTAATGTGATCTACGGGTTGCTCTACTCCATAGCGAATATTGTCGGCTGGCCCTTGCTCGGAGTGCTCCTAGGACCGATTTTGGGAGAGAACTTTGCGTGGCGCTATGTTCCCGCCCGAAAAAACGCTTATCGCAGAGCGGGTTGGCTGTGGGTCTGCTTATTCGTTTCCCGCCTCGTGATTCAATACCCACTGTATAGATCCAATCACCTCAATTGGCTGGGAACGGCCCGACTAGTGATGGGTTATCCGTTATTCCTGGCAGTAGGGTGGGGGAGCTGGTTAATCTTGCGCAGAGTTCCAACTGTCAAGGTGGATTCAGCGGCCTAGTAAACACTCTTTCAAAAATTTTTCGGCCGCAGTTGTAGAGATAAAGATTAATTCATCTCCACTCATAAATAAATCTTCATCTTTCGGAGCGATGACGTGTCCATCTCGCACGATAGAGGCGAGGGAAGTGCCAATTGGGAATTCAATCTCTGAAACAGTTTTTCCGGAGACATAGGCGCCCTCTGGCAAGGTGATTTCAACGAGGTTAGCCCCGCCGCGCTTGAGTGAGAAGAGTCTGACCACATCTCCAACGGTAACCGCCTCTTCAACCAGCGCGGAAATGATGCGAGGCGTGGAGACTGCCACATCAACGCCCCATGAGGAGTCGAAGAGCCATTCGTTCTTGGGATGATTTATGCGAGCCACAACTCTTGGAACTCCGTACTCGGTCTTTGCAAGTAATGAGGAGACTAAATTAACTTTGTCATCTCCGGTGGCGGCGACTAAGACCTGGCATGTAGATAGTTTTGCATTATCGAGTGAAGAAATTTCACAGGCATCAGCAAGTAACCATTCGGCTTGTGGAACGGTATCCATTTTCAAAGCTTTGGGATCACGATCCATCAGAAGCACATGGTGACCATTTTCAAGGAGTTCTCGGGCGATGGCACGGCCGACATTTCCCGCTCCGACGATTGCAATTTTCATAGGTTGGCCTTAACTCACTTCGGGTTTACGGGCGAGAATTTCATCAACATTAAAGCGATCGTTCTCCATGAGAATTATGTGGACGAGATCACCCTCTTGCAAAACTGTATGAGAGTTAGGAATTAGCCCTTCACCCAAGCGGGTAATAAAAGCCACACGAGCCCCAGTTGCCTCTTCGATTTGCATTGCTGGGCGACCAAACCATTCTCGATGCAGGGAAACTTCGCAGAGTTGAACGGTTCCACTGGCATCGCGCCACTCCGATTGTGAGCCTTCAGGGGCAAGCCTGCGCATCATTTGATCGGTGGTCCAGAGCACAGTCGCAACTGTTGGTATTCCCAGGCGTTGATATATCTCGGCTCGCTCTGGATCGTAGATGCGAGCAACAACATTAGGCACGTTGTAGCGCTCTCGAGCAACCCGAGCGGCCAAAATGTTGGAGTTATCGCCATTTGATACGGCGGCAAATGCGCCAGCGTTTTCTATGCCAGCTTCAAGGAGAATATCTTGGTCAAAACCCACACCCATAATGGTTCTTCCCGCAAAATTTGCTCCGAGCCGTCTAAACGCTTCACGATTTTGATCAATGACTGAAACCGAATGGCCAGCTGCCTCCAGGGCTTTTGAAAGTCCCGAACCGACACGACCGCATCCCATAATAACTACATGCACGTGGCAGAACTTACACCCTACTCATGCTCATTTGTTAAGATTAGATAATGGACAGTACCAAGACCTCAGGTGATCGACTCGAAGTTGGCCAACAGGTAACGGTAGATATCGAAAATATTGCACATGGTGGGCATTGCGTTGCTCGGTATGAGGGGCAAGTCATCTTTGTTCGCCATGCGATTCCAGGTGAGAGAGCACTTGTAGAAATAACTGCGGTCAATTCTAAGATGGCCAGAGCAGATGCCCTCACTATTGAAATTCCTTCGGAACATCGTCAACTTCCACCGTGCCAATATGCCCGTCCCGGAGGATGTGGGGGATGCGATTTTCAACATATCAACCTTGAGTATCAGCGGGTATTAAAATCAAAAGTAATCGCCGAACAATTTTTAAGGCTCGCAGGTGTTGAGGTTACCTGTGAGGTAAAAGGCGTGGAAACTGTTGATGAACTGCACTGGCGAACCCGAGTCGATTTTGCTATTGGTGAGAATGGACGGATTGGTTTCTTTGCCAACCGAAGTAGTGAAGTGGTCGAAATTCAGGATTGCTTGATCACTGATGCAGCAATGGAGATTCAAGCCCTTTCTCGCCGACGCTGGAATGGCGATGAGCGAGTGGAAGTTGCATCTACGAGCAGTGGGCAAGTCAGTGTCTCTCGGGCCGGTCGGAGTATTTCTGGTCCCACCCAACTTGTCGAGAATGTAGCTGGATTTACTTACCAAATCTCGCCCCAGAGTTTTTGGCAGGCGCACAAAGAAGCACCGGCAACTTTGATTGCAGAAGTTATCGCTTTAGCTGCACTTAAATCGGGTGAAGTTGTCTGTGATTTGTATGGGGGAGTTGGCCTCTTCACGGCGCCAATGGCTGCCTTGGTTGGGGTTACGGGAAAAGTGCATTTGGTCGAGTCGGATAAGCGCGCGATAGCTGATGCCACAAGGATTTTTAAAGGAATGAAAAACGTTGAGATCCACCCCGGACGAGTCGAAGTCAAGCTTCCCAAGATATCCGATCCGGATGTGATTCTTCTAGATCCACCCAGAACCGGCGCAGGAGAGGAGGTCATATCGGTGATTACACGTTCGCACCCCAGGGCGATTATTTATGTCTCATGTGACCCTGCTGCGCTTGCTCGTGATACCAAACTTCTTCTGGAATCTGGGTACACA
This sequence comes from Actinomycetes bacterium, assembly GCA_043788135.1. Lineage (GTDB taxonomy): Bacteria > Actinomycetota > Actinomycetes > Nanopelagicales > Nanopelagicaceae > PALSA-747. Next base: position 229 of record JAYVUF010000040.1, on the reverse strand, counting down.
ATGGATCATCTGGCAGGTTTTGACCTTTTCCCACATACTCAACATGTCGAGTGTGTGGCGCGTTTCATTCCCGCCTAACAAGGGGGTGTGAGCGGCCTAGGGGGACCCGCAGGACCCGCAGGAGTGAGCGGCCTAGGGGTGTGAGATAGGATTTATCCACGATGAGCAAAAATTCGTTTAACGCCAAGAGCAATCTTGAGGTTGCTGGTAAAAACTATGAAATTTTTGA
>JAYVUF010000039.1:0-2380 GCA_043788135.1 Actinomycetes bacterium | reverse complement strand
ATTGCGCCAACTAAAGTGGCAACAGGTGAGATGGCGTCAAATCGAATCATTTTTAAGCAACTTCTCCAGTTAGGAGCTATCTCATATATGCAGATAGATGCAACGAGAGTCGCTGGAGTAAATGAAAACTTAGCCAATATTCTATTAGCGGCTAAATATAAAATTCCAGTTGTTCCACATGCTGGGGGAATAGGCCTGTGTGAGATGGTGCAGCATCTTGCAATGTTTGATGCGATTGCGGTAAGTGGTTTTCATGAGAATAGATATGTTGAATATGTAGATCATTTGCATGAACATTTCTTAGAACCTGCACATGTAGTTGCAGGTTCTTACCAAGCGCCAATTTTACCGGGATCCGGTGCGCAAATGATCAATGAAAGTATTCAAAAATACCAATATCCATCCGGTAGTTATTGGATTTCTGAGTTAGCAACGAATGGAGTCATTCTATGAGCAGTGAATTCAGTGGGTTGAACGTTGTTGTCACTGGTGCGGGATCAGGAATCGGCTTGGCAGTAGCTCAGAAATTCAAACTCAAAGGGGCCCGCGTATTTGGCTTCGACATAGATAAAGGCGGAATGGAAGGAGTCGCAACCTGGATCGAATGCGATGTTGGAGATAGCCAAAGTGTCCATAGCGCCGCCGCCGCAGTTCGTGCGGAAGTGAGCGTGATCGACATTCTTGCGAACAACGCGGGAGTTGGTGCAGTTGGTTCAGTGCTAGACGCTTCTGATGAAGAGTGGGCTCGCCTTTTTAATATCAATGTAGCGGGCATTGCCCGCGTAACAGCCGCTATTTACTCACTATTACAAAAGAGTGAATCTCCCGCCATTGTGAATACCTGTTCAATCGCCGCAACAGTTGGTCTGCCAAAGCGCGCCGTATATAGCGCCAGCAAAGGAGCCGTTATGTCGCTAACTCTTGCCATGGCGGCAGATTTTGTTAAAGAAGGTATCCGAGTTAATTGCGTAAACCCAGGTACAGCCGACACTCCCTGGGTAGCCCGACTACTCGCAGCTGCGGCTGACCCTGTTTCGGAGCGAAAAGCGCTTGAAGCTAGACAACCCATGGGCCGACTTGTATCGGCAGATGAAGTTGCCAACGCCATTCTTTACCTTTCTAGCCCAGAGCAAAAGTCCACCACGGGAACTGTATTAGCAGTTGATGGAGGAATGGACGGCTTACGATTACCCCATTAGTTTATTAGTCAACGTTGACGAATCATCAGATAATTTAATTGAGAAAGGAGATGAGGTAGATGTCTCAACCAAAGCCTGTGCAATTTAAAACACAGCCACGCCGGTCGATCCTCTCTGATGAAACGTACACAATGATACGAGCGATGATCTTTGCGCACGAGATTGTCCCTGGAGATCGTGTAAATATTGATGCACTTTCAGTGCAACTTGGAGTTTCACAAACGCCAATTCGCGAAGCACTTGCAAGATTGGAATCAGAAGATCTTATTTCAAAAGAGCCTCTAAAGGGCTACCGAGCAACTAATTTACTTTCAGTTAAAGAGTTTGCCGATCTTTTTAGTTTTAGGCTATTAATAGAACCCTTCGCCGCGGAACAAGCAGCAAAATTGATCGATGCTGAAGGAATAAAAAAAATAAATGACGAGATCAGAAACGCTAAGGAAGCCCTCACTTTTGAAAGCGAGAGTTTAATTGAAGCAATTACTGAACACGACGCTCGATTTCACACTTTGATTGCTATTTACTCCGGCAATAAATCACTTAAAACTGCTTTTATGAAAACTAACTGCCATCTACATTTATTTCGCCTTTATGTGGCCGCTCAAAGGCACTTAATCGAGCCTGGGGAGAAAACGTTTTTCGTACAGGACCTATTTTCCCGGTATTACCAATCTAACCGCGGACAACTGGCTATCAAGCAGCACGCGGCGATTGCAAAGGCAATTACTTCTCACAACCCCGAAACAGCAAAAAACGAGATGTATCGGCATATCGAATCTTCACTCAAAAGATTTACTTCTGACCTGCACCAAGTACACACGGAACGAGTGGCAAATGAGTAGCAGTGCTATCAGTAAAATAGAGATTCGCGCATGCAGGGGTGGCGATGAACTTAAAAATCTAGATGCCGTTTCAGCCGTCCAGCTCCCTGGAGGTTCAAGACCGGATTTTACGGTTATTACTCTCACCACGTCTGATGGTGTTACTGGTACCTCATTTGGATTCGGCGCTCTTGATGCTAAGGCCGCTGCGGCAACAATGTCTCAAGTGAAGCCATTTTTTATGGGACGTTCTGTTCACCATTCAGCTAAGAATATTAAAGATTTTGAACTCTTTGACCGGCGTTGGAATCATGTTCCTATTTACTCTTATGCTCCTTTCGACAATGCCTGTTGGGACAT
>JAYVUF010000038.1:0-3095 GCA_043788135.1 Actinomycetes bacterium | reverse complement strand
ACTCCTAACATCAAAGCAGCCTCCCGCCACGTGACAGAATGCTCCGTGGCCGTAGATTCAACCTCTTCAAATGCCTTCATCAAAATGGCAGATAAGTTGGTTTTAACCTCCTCAGCGCTCCAGAAGTAATTCTGTTTATCTTGGACCCATTCAAAGTAAGAGACGATTACTCCCCCCGAATTAGCCAAGATATCTGGAACCACTAAAATTCCCTTATCGTGCAAAATAGCATCACCTATTGGAGTAGTTGGACCGTTTGCTCCCTCCACCACAATCTTCGCTTTAACCCCATCGGCTGTCGATTCAGTAATTGCATCCGCCAGAGCAGCCGGAATTAAGACATCAACATCAAGATGCAGTAACTCCTCATTTGTAAGTCGATCGGTTCCTGGTAGGTCTAAGTTCTGGTGTAACTGGAAGTGGTCCCAGAGCGTGGAAACATCTTTAAAGCCCGTTACCCCTCCATGGACATCGCTGATGGCGATGACTTTCATACCCATTCCTTCTACTGCACGGGCAGCCCAATAACCGACCTTTCCAAAACCCTGAATCGCTACTCGAGCGCCTTCGATACGGATTCCCCTGACACGCAGTGCCTCTCTGGCAGCGATTGCAACTCCATCTCCGGTTGCCGAAGTTCTGCCGAGTGAACCGCCAAGCACGATTGGCTTTCCGGTGACTACGCCGGGAACAGAAAACCCTGCATTCACTGAGTAGGTATCCATCATCCAGGCCATATTGCGTTCATCAGTTCCAACATCTGGAGCGGGTATGTCTCGTTCCGGCCCAATGATGGGCAATATCTCGGAGGTGTAGCGCCGAGTTAAACGCTCGTTCTCCAGTAACGAAAGGGTCGCGGGGTCAACCGCTATCCCACCTTTCGCTCCTCCATAAGGAAGGTTCGTCAGAGCGCATTTCCAGGTCATCAGCATGGCCAGCGCAATGGTTTCATCAAGATCAATATCAGGGTGATACCTCACTCCACCCTTTGATGGGCCACGCGTTGTCGAATACTGAACTCGGTACCCGTTATACATCTCTACCGAGCCGCTGTCTCGACGTAAAGGTACCGCCACCTGCAAAACCCGGCGGGGGGTTGAGAGAGTTTGCCAATCATTCTCTGATAGGCCTAGTTGATCAATTGCGCCTCGTAATTGCGAAAGCGCCGTAGCTAAAGGTGACTCCATTGTCATGCCAATAAGAGTATCTCTATTGCATTCCAACTGCTACTACGTTGCATATTTCGACTCATCGGTCGAGTCCGTTTCGAGGGTCTATGTGATTTTCGCCAACCTTACTTAACTCTTACCATTGTCTCATGCGAAGAATTTCACTTGATCAATTAAAGGTAGTGCTAAAAGACCTTCCCGATAATCCTAGAGTCGTAGTCTCGGGAAACTTTGCAATGCCTAAAGTTTTAATGACCGCCTTTGATAGCGAAGTTCCCAAGTACCGATTACATATGCTCAATGCCCAAATTGGAATCCCACGACGAGAGGGTGTTTCTTATGAATCCGCCTTCATCGGACCAGGAATGCGCAATTCTGAGAAGTTGACCTATATTCCGAGTCGGCTCTCACTGCTCCCGGTTCTTTTAAAGAATCAGTTGAAACCAGATGTGGTTCTAATTCACACTTCCCTCCCCCGATTTGACACTGTTTCACTGGGTACCGAGGTTAATATTTTGCCCGCCGCAATTGAATCAGTACGTGCCAACGGTGGCCTCGTAATAGCCCAAGCAAACTCACATATGCCATATACCTATGGAGACGCTCAAATTTACGAACATGAAATTGATTTTTTGCTGGAGTCAGATGAACAGCTTTCGGAACATCAGACAGGAGAGCTCACTCCAATCGGTCGATCAATTGGAGAGCGTATCGCTCCCATGATTAAAGATAATTCAACGCTTCAAATGGGTATTGGCGCTGTACCGGATGCAACTTTGCAATTGCTGAAATCTCGAAAAGGAATGCGTATTTGGACCGAAACTTTTAGTGATGGTGTCCTAAATTTGGAGGAGGCAGGAGCTCTTGATGCAGGCATTCCAATCACCGCATCCTTCATCTTTGGAACGAAACGACTTTACGAATGGTTACACCTCAATCGCCGGGTTCGCATGTTCCGCACCGAAAAGACAAATGATCCATTCGAGATCGGAAAGCAAGCGAGAATGACATCGATTAATGCCGCGCTTCAGGTTGATCTATATGACCAAGCGAATGCTTCTCGAGTTCGAGGGAAGATTTACTCGGGATTTGGCGGCTCTACCGATTTTATTACTGGTGCACTTCACTCAACTGGCGGCCAATCATTTATGGCGCTGCCTTCCTGGCATGATAAGTCAAATTCCTCCACCATCATCCCCTTGATTGAGGGAGCGATTACAAGTTTTCAACATTCATTTGTGGTTACCGAAAATGGAATTGCCCGATGCTTTGGAATGTCTGAACGAGAACAAGCCGAAAATCTCATCGAATTTGCCGCACATCCAGATGCCAGGGTGGAACTCAGTCAAGCAGCGCATTCAATGGGATTGCTAGGTTGACCACTCTGGTTCGCTTTGAGAGCATTCACCATGACTATTTCAATGGAAAAATCTCTTACCCACATGGCGTGGGCCAATCAGAAGTTGTACGAAGCCTGTGAAAGCCTTCCTAAAGAAGCGCTAGGGAGTTACATCGTTAACCCCGAGTGGAACGCTGCCAAAATTCTTCAACATATCGTGGCAGGAGCAGACTGGTATGTTTTTTGTCTCGGGATCGCCGATTGGAACGATATTCCAACTCCGTCCACGGCCTCAGATATTGCTGAACTGGCCTTAAGGCTTAAAAAATTCGACGCTCAAATTCTCTCGGCTCACCTATTGGATGATGAACTTTTAACATTTAACGAAGAGGGTCGGGAAACCAAAGTTCTTCGTTCAACCTTACTTGCGGAGGCTGTTCTGCATGCGACCGAACACCGGGCACAGTTTATGGATGCCATTGAATCTCGTGGGTTTAGCGCAATAAGCCTGGATTCAATAGATTTATGGAGTTATGAATCATCAGGTGGCTCTTCTCGTTAGAATGAGGTGTGCTTCACGGACTCTT
>JAYVUF010000037.1:0-3886 GCA_043788135.1 Actinomycetes bacterium | reverse complement strand
CGCTTAACTCCGGGATCCGGTAAGTGGGTTGTAAATGGCAAAGCACTTGATGTGTATTTCCCAAACAAAGTGCACCAACAACTCGTATCTGAACCCTTTCGTACCGTCGGTGCAGAGAATCAATATGACGTAGTTGCTCGCATTAATGGCGGCGGAACATCTGGGCAAGCCGGTGCGCTTCGTCTGGGAGTTGCTCGTGCGCTGAATGAAATTGATCGTGATGCAAATCGTCCAGCGTTGAAGAAGGCAGGCTTTCTTACTCGCGATCCTCGCGTCATTGAACGTAAGAAGTACGGTCTAAAGAAGGCTCGTAAGCGTTCTCAATACAGCAAGCGTTAATTTTTTAATTACACGGCCATACGATTGCATTATTAAATGGCGCTCTTTGGCACCGATGGTGTTCGAGGACTTGCTAATGGATTTCTTACCGCTGAATTAGCTGTTGATCTCGCCATTGCTGCTGCTCACATCCTGGGAGAATTAGGTGCCTTCGAAGGGCACCGGCCACGCGCAATAGTTGGCGCAGATTCTCGTGCCTCTGGAGATTTTTTAGAGGCGGCAGTTGTAGCAGGTTTGGCTAGTGCCGGCGTTGATGTTTACCGTGTTGGTGTACTGCCGACGCCAGCAATTGCACATTTAGTTGCTGAGAGCGGTGCGGATTTGGGCGTAATGATCAGCGCATCGCACAATCCAATGCCCGATAACGGAATTAAGTTCTTCGCTAAAGGCGGGGGAAAACTCGACAATGCTCTTGAGGACGCGATCGAGGCACGCATGGGGGAGGCCTGGCAGCGACCTACTGGACGTAATGTAGGACGAGTCATTAACGATGATTCGGCGAGTGAGCGCTACATATTCCATCTTTTGAATTCATTAACTTCAAATTTAAATGGAATCAAAGTAGTGGTTGACTGCGCAAATGGTGCTTCATCTCGAGTGGCTCCGAGAACTTATGCAAGAGCTGGTGCCGAAGTAATTGCGATCTCCAATGAACCAAATGGTTGGAATATCAACGAAAATTGTGGCTCCACTCATTTAGAAAATTTAAAGGCAAAGGTCTTAGAAGTTGGTGCAAACCTGGGAATTGCTCATGATGGAGATGCTGATCGTTGTTTGGCAGTAGATGCGCAAGGCAAAGAGGTCGACGGGGATTTCATCATGGCGATTTTGGCCGCAGATTGGCAGAGTCGGGGTTTGCTTAGAAACGAAACAATCGTGGGAACCGTGATGAGTAACTTGGGATTTATAAAAGCGATGGAATCACTTGATATCAACGTCGAGACCACTCAAGTGGGTGATCGCTATGTCCTCGAGAAAATGCTGGCAGATGACCACGTTCTGGGTGGAGAGCAATCAGGACACATCATCATGCGCCATTACGCACATACTGGCGACGGCCTTTTAACGGCACTACATCTAATGCAAGCGATTAAAAGCAGCGGTAAGTCGCTAGCTGAGCTCGCCCTAGTGATGCAGCGCTTTCCGCAGATAATTATAAATGTTAGAGGTGTAATGAAGGAGAAGTTACGGAGTTCTACCTCACTACACAATCAGATTGAATTGCAGCGTGCAAAATTGGGTTCTAGCGGCCGAATCTTGGTGCGGGCATCAGGTACGGAACCATTGGTTCGCGTGATGGTTGAGGCGCAGAGCGAAGCGCTCGCGCAGGAAATGGCAGAAGATTTGGCAGCCCTAGTAAGATCTGAACTCTCGTAACCACCATATAAAGGAGTAACCGCCATGTGTGGCATTGTCGGATATACCGGTAAGGCCTTGGCACTCGCTCCAGTATTAGAAGGACTTCGTCGTCTTGAATATCGCGGTTATGACTCTGCGGGAATCGCCCTTGTTGTATCCAAAGGGGCTCCGCTCTGGATTGAGAAACGAGCTGGCAAACTTTCAAACCTTGAATCCACTCTGGGTAAAAGCAATCCGGAGGCTTACTCCGGTATCGGTCATACGCGCTGGGCCACCCATGGAGGACCTACCGATATAAATGCCCACCCGCACCTAGATAACGAGGGCAAACTCGCAATTATTCACAATGGAATAATTGAAAATTATGTGGAATTGCGGGCGCTACTTGAGGCTCGAGGTCATACATTTCTATCTGAAACTGATACCGAGTCAGTTGTGCATCTGCTCAGTGATGCGCGCAAGAAGCATCAAGGCGATTTAGCGGCAGCGATGCGCGAGGTCTGTTCACAATTGCGTGGCTCATTTACCTTGCTTGCAATCCATGCCGATGAACCAGGTCGAATCGTTGGAGCGCGCCGGAACTCTCCCCTTGTAGTTGGAGTAGGAGACAATGAAAATTTTTTGGCATCTGATGTTTCCGCATTTATCTCTCACACCAAGCGAGCCCTAGAATTGGGTCAAGATGAAGTCGTGGATATTACCGCGACCACAATCACGGTAACCGATCTATCCGGACAGGTATTGATTCCACGCGAGTATGAAATCTCATGGGATGCCTCAGCGGCCGAGCGGGGAGGATTTCCACACTTTATGCTTAAAGAAATATACGAACAACCAAAGGCGATCGCAGATACTCTCATTGGACGCACCAATGGATTGGGTGAAGAGATAGTTGGTGGCGTTAACTTAGAGGGTATCTCCAAGGTTGTGATCATCGCATGTGGAACCGCCTACCACGCGGGTCTCGTGGGTAAGTATGCGATTGAGAAATGGGCCAATGTGCACGTCGATGTGGAACTGGCATCAGAGTATCGCTACCGTGAACCCTCGGTTGATTCGACAACGCTAGTTATTCCAATATCTCAATCTGGTGAAACCATGGATACTCTGATGGCTCTTCGTTATGCCAAATTACATGGTGCGCGTATTTTCTCCGTCTGCAACACCAATGGCTCAACAATTCCTCGTGAATCTGATGCTGTTCTTTATACTCATGCTGGACCAGAGATTGCAGTCGCCTCCACCAAGGCGTTTGCAACTCAATTGATTGCGATGTACTTGATCGCTCTGCACTTGGGACGAGTTCGCGGGGCAATCACCGAGGCGTTCTATGCCGAACTTGGAGCTGAAATCGCTGACCTTCCTGGCAAAGTAGAGCAAGTTTTGGAGACAGTGGAACCCTTGCGCGCGCTGACTCGCGAATTTAAAGGCTCCACCTCTGTTCTTTTCCTTGGTCGCCATGTGGGATTTCCTACCGCCTTAGAGGGAGCACTTAAGCTCAAAGAATTGGCTTATATGCATGCCGAAGGATTCGCTGGAGGAGAGTTAAAACATGGACCGATTGCGTTAATCGAAGAAGGAACTCCTGTTATCGCGATTATGCCCACTGGTAATTCTGCACTATTCGAGAAGATGGCGAGCAATGTGCAAGAGGTTAAAGCGCGTGGAGCCATAGTGATCGCTATCGGAGATGGCGATTTGGCTAGTGCAACGCACAATATTCGGATTCCTACTTCGCATGATTTATTGCAACCTGTCCTCGCTGTGGTGCCACTACAAGTTATCGCTTATGAGATGGCTGTTGCGCGTGGAAATGATGTTGATCAACCTCGCAATTTGGCTAAGTCGGTTACAGTCGAATGAGTTGGGGCTCGCTGGAAGTTTATCGCCGGCAAGAGCGAAATCGAGCAGTCAAAGTTTCACTTGGGTTTTTTTTAGCATTTTTAATAGTGACCGAGCAGGTACTCACTAAAAGTTATTTGTATAACCTAGATCATAAAATTAAGGCAATCAAACACCACACCTTTCGCGGCATCTCTAGCCACTTCTTGCTCGCACTAGATGATTTGGGTTTACGAAGTCTCACCGCAACCTGCCTACTTGTTACCGCAGTTCTGCTCGCCTATCGCTTTAAATCGTGGCGCCCAATTAATCTTTCATTGGCGGCGCTACTACTTCTCAATGGAGT
>JAYVUF010000036.1:0-2390 GCA_043788135.1 Actinomycetes bacterium | reverse complement strand
TGCAGGATTTGCCGCTGTCAAACCTGGAGCGCCTTGGCGGGCCTTTCACGATGCCGCTAACGCTGTCCTAGCCAAAGGTCTCGAAGAACTCGGGGTACTTCCAGGAAGCGCCGAGGAATCTTTGGATCCAGATGCGGGGTTCCACCGCAGGTGGACCGTTCACAGTACCGGCCACATGCTGGGGCTTGATGTCCACGATTGCTCGCAGGCGCGCGCCGAAAGTTACACCGAAGGTGTTCTAGAGGAGGGAATGGTCCTGACCGTTGAGCCTGGTCTATATATTCAGGCAGATGATCTGCTATTTCCTGCTGAGTATCGAGGCATTGGAGTTCGGATTGAGGACGATGTACTTGTCACTAAAACTGGTTTCCGCGTATTGAGTCGTGCCCTACCCAGCCATCCTGATGAAGTTGAAGTGTGGCTGGCTAAGTACCTAAATTAGAGGCTATTGCCAAACGCAGCGGCGCCTACACCCAGAACAAGTGTGAGAACTAGATATAGAACTGCAGAGCCTCGTTTTCTTGATTTTATTAATTCGTGAGTTTCTAAGGCAAAAGCCGACCAGGTTGTAAATGCTCCAGCGAAACCAATTCCAAAAAGAAAACCGATATTTGCAGATCGATGAATAGTCACACCCAATACAAATGATCCTAAAATATTGATGAGCAGCGTTTCCATAGGAAATAAGTTACGCCTACTTTTTCGAAGATTTGTATCAATGAAATATCGAAGTGGCGCTCCTACGCCAGCCCCCAGCGAAATTAATAGCGCTCTCATTTCCTTGCCCACTTGGTCTCTAATAGTTCATAAGTAATATGAACTAAGATAAAAGTGCCAACTAACGAAGCCAGTGCATAAGTTGCTACGGAATAATAACTGTGTGAATTAATATCTTGATCGATCTTTAATGCGAAGGCCGAATACGTCGTGAAACCCCCACAAAATCCGGTTCCTAAGGCAGGTCGCCACCACCAGCGGGGGCTTTTGTGACGTTGTGTATAGATCACAATCACAGTCAAAAGAACTGAGCCAAGATAATTTACCAAAAGGGTTGCCCAAGGAAAACCGGAACTAACTATTTCGAGCGACACACCCCATCGTGCTAATGAACCAACAATTCCACCGAGTGAAACAACGGAGAGTTTTTTTATTTCCAATTTTGCTTGGAGGTCAGCTTTGAACCGAATCCTGAAACCAGGCTAATAATAATCGAGGCGAATATCGCTGACCAAAAAGTCTTGATTGTAAGAGCACTGCTAATTTTTGTTGTCACTTCGAGCATCGCTGCATTAATGACAATCAAAAATAACCCGGCGCTAAAAATTACTGCAGGTAATGTCATTAATTTCAAGAACGAACCTAAAAAGGTATTAATTAGGGAGAGGATCAAGGCAACCCACAGGTAATCCCAAGCTCCGCCATGAACTTTGATCCCGGGAACCAAACTAGTTGCCGCCCACACTGCTAGAGCCAAAACTCCCCAACGAACAAATATCCTCATACTTAAAGGATACCGTCTCGCTTTCTAATAACTGAGCCTAACCAGCGAAGTGGATCATATTTAACGTCAACTACACGCTCTTTCATAGGAATAATGGCATTATCTGTGATCCGGATGTGCTCCGGGCAGACTTCAGTGCAACATTTGGTCACGTTGCACATTCCCAAACCGTGCTCCTCTTGCGCCGTCTGCTTGCGATTGCGCAAAGTATCTAGTGGATGCATATCTAACTCGGCGATACGGATAAAGAATCTAGGTCCAGCAAAGGATTTCTTATTCTCTTCGTGATCGCGAATCACATGACAAGTATCTTGGCACAAGAAACATTCAATACATTTACGGAACTCTTGAGAACGCTCTACATCCACTTGCTGCATACGGGCTTCGCCTGGTGCTAAATCAACTGGGTGTTCGTAAGCCCGAATCTCTTGGGCTTTCCTATAATTAAAGGAGACATCGGTGACCAGATCTTTGATAACTGGAAATGCGCGAAGCGGAGTAATCGTGATTACCTCATCTTCGGGATAGGCAGAGACCTGTGTCATGCATGCTAAGCGCGGTTTCCCATTGATCTCCATCGAACAAGAACCACACTTACCTGCCTTGCAGTTCCAACGAACCGCTAAGTCGCCCATTTGAGTGGCTTGAACACGATGAATAATGTCGAGGACTACCTCACCGTTATTAGCTTCGACAGAGACATCCTGAAGACCACCATCTTGATCATTTCCCCGCCAAATACGGAGTTTCAAGGTGCGCGCCATTAGTTGGATCCGCCTTTCACAATTTCCTCAGGTGTCATGTACTTCTCAAGTTCGTGTACATCGAAGAGATCGAAGAGTTCTTTTGGAAGTGCTGGTAGAGCTTGTGCTTTAATTGCAACCTTCTG
>JAYVUF010000035.1:0-13005 GCA_043788135.1 Actinomycetes bacterium | reverse complement strand
TACACGTAACAGGCGGACTGATTGCATTCTTGGTCGTGCTGATTCGCGTTTCAAAAGCACGAAAGTTCGGACACTCCCAAGCAACCACCGCGATCGTAGTCTCGTACTACTGGCACTTCGTAGATATTGTGTGGATCGCCCTCTTCTCGACGATCTACCTCATCAAATAGGAGCTAACTGTGAAAAAAATCTCTAGCTTCCGTCGCCATCGTATTGCGGGACCTATTCTGGTATTTGCCGCACTCTTCACAATTGGAACTGCTTTCGGAGTTGCATCAGCGGTACCTAGTTCTCAACTCGCCGTTTCAAGCGGCACATCAACTTTAGTTTCCCAAGGCAAATTAATTTTTCTCCGCGGGTGTTCATCCTGTCACGGACTTCACGCTGAAGGTGGATCTGTCGCCCCCTCATTGATTGGCGTTGGATCTGCTGCCGTTGACTTCCAAGTGGGTACCGGTCGAATGCCGTTAGCGGATAACAGCCAGCAAGCTATGCAGAAGAAGCCTATTTACAATCCACAAGAAACGGCGGCTCTAGCTGCCTATATAGCAACCCTGGCCCCCGGCCCAGCCACCGTCAATAACGAATCTCTTACAACATCGGCAGAACGCGATGGAAACGCAGCAAATGGTGGGCAATTATTCAGAACCAACTGCGCTATGTGTCATAACTTCGCGGGCCAAGGTGGAGCACTCACCAACGGTAAGTACGCACCTTCACTCATGGGAGTCTCAGCGAAGTACATTTACGAAGCAATGCTGACTGGTCCGCAATCAATGCCCAAGTTCACAAACACCACAATTACTACTCAAGAAAAACTCAACATAATTAGGTGGTTGCAGTCAGCCAACCAAGAGAAAAACCAAGGTGGTGCTTCGCTTGGACGGGTTGGACCAGTCACTGAAGGGCTTCTTGGATGGGTTCTTGGTCTCGGTCTCCTAATCGGCGTAGCTGTGTGGCTCGCAATGAAAGCGAAATAACATGAGCAATCAGATAGAACGTTTCCAAGATCCTGGGCTACCCGAGCACGTTCATCGCAACGCCGACATTGATCCACTTGCCGCCAAGCGCGCAGAGCAACAAATTGCAATCTTGTTTCTGCTCTCTGCCGCTGGAACTGTATTAACAATTGCTTCTTACATTTACATTCCAAGTGGTAAATACATCTTCATTCCGATTATGGGCAGCACTAATGTTCAACAATTATTGTTGGGAATAGGATTAACGGCGTCCACCCTCTTTATTGGTCTCGGTGCAATTCAATGGGCGAAAAAGTTGATGCCAGATGAAGAAGTTATTGCAGAACGCCACGAATTTCGCTCTGAAGAAATTGACCGCGAAGAATTAGTCGCAACCTTTAAGGAGCGCGGGAGCGCTGCCGGTCTTGGTCGACGGAGTCTTATCAAGCGGTCCTTAGGGCTCTCACTCGGTTTGGTCGGCCTCTCCCCCCTCGTCCTGCTGCGCGATACTGGACCCCTTCCTAAGAAACTCCTGGAAAAGAACAATTGGAGCAAGGGTGTTCGTATTCTCCGCGACCCCGATGGAAGCCCTGTTCTTGCCTCTGATCTTGAAGTTGGCGCAGTTGCCCAAGTACTTCCCGAACTTCCTGCCGGTATGGAGCGGACTCTTGAAAACACGGGTACCGATGCGGTCTTGCTTATCCGCCTTCGACCCGAGGATTTTAATCTCGATGCGCAGAGACTCTCCTGGACCTATCAAGGCATCATCGCCTTCTCTAAAATTTGCACCCACATGGGTTGCGCCGTGGCTCTCTACGAACAGCAAACACACCACCTGCTCTGTCCGTGCCACCAATCAACATTTGATGTAACGCGCGGTGCAAAAGTTATTTTCGGTCCTGCAGCCAGGCCGCTCCCACAATTGGCAATCACCGTGGATGCTCAAGGTTACCTAGTCGCGAAGGCAGGATTCACCGTTCCTATTGGTCCAAGTTTTTGGGAACGGAACTCATCCAATGGATAATTCACTACTAACTTGTATAGGTGATAAATAATGAAAATGAGCCAAAAAGTTGCTGGTGCTACTGCCAACTACGTGGATGAACGTACCGGCGCCGCTAAATGGATGAAGAAGAACCTAACAAAGGTCTTTCCTGATCATTGGTCTTTCATGCTTGGTGAAATCTGCCTGTACTCATTCATTATTTTATTATTGACCGGCACTTTCTTAACCTTCTGGTTCGATCCTTCTCAGCGTGAAGTTATTTATCACGGCTCCTATCTACCGCTCTCTGGCGTTCACATGTCCGCTGCTTACGATTCCACTCTGCATCTCTCCTTCGATGTGCGTGGCGGGTTACTCATGCGTCAGATTCATCACTGGGCGGCACTTATCTTTATGTCAGCCATCGTTGCGCATTTGTTCCGCGTGTTTTTCACTGGTGCTTTTCGCAAACCGCGTGAATTTAACTGGTTACTTGGAATTGGACTTTTAACCTTTGGAATCGTAGAAGGTTTCTTGGGTTACTCGCTGCCTGATGACCTCCTTTCCGGAACAGGTATCCGGATTGCAGAAGCAATTTTGCAGGCGATCCCGGTTGTTGGTTCATACCTCGCATTCTTTGCCTTTGGTGGAGCATTCCCAGGTACAGCATTCATTCCTCGCATTTTCATTGTTCACGTATTGCTCTTACCGGGACTCTTCTTGGCTTTGATCACGATCCACTTGATGTTGGTCTGGTATCAGAAACACACGCAATACCCTGGCCCAGGACGTACTGAAAAGAATGTTGTTGGTTACCCGTTGATGCCCGTCTATATGGCTAAAGCTGGCGGTTTCTTCTTCGTGGTTTTCGGCGTTACTGCCTTTTTGGGTGCGGTCGCCTCCATTAACCCAATCTGGCTTTATGGCCCCTATACACCAGGGCAAATTTCCGCAGGCTCTCAACCCGATTGGTATATGGGTTGGCTCGACGGATTAGTTCGTATGTCCCCGCCACTTGAAACTCATGCCTTCGGTCATACAATTTCTTGGAATATTTTGATTCCTGGTCTGATTATTCCTGGAATTTTATTTACAGGTATGGCGCTCTACCCATTTATCGAATCCTGGATGACTGGCGATAAACGCGAACATCATTTGCTGGATCGTCCGCGCAATGCTCCGAACCGCACGGCGCTCGGAGTCATGTCTATTACATTCATGTTGATTTCGCTTGTTAACGGTGGAAACGACATCATTGCAACGCACTTCCATCTGACAATCAATGGAATTATGTGGTTTACTCGGATTGGTCTCTTTACAGTTCCTCCGATTGCATTTGTGATTACCAAACGAATCTGTCTCTCATTACAGCGGGCAGATCGTGAGCTTATTCTCCATGGTAGGGAGACCGGTCGTCTGATCATGCTTCCCAATGGCGAAATGATCGAAGTCCACGAACCGATCTCTGATGCTAAAAAGTGGACACTGACCCAACATCAGATGCCAGATGCACTGCCGGCTCCACTCCCAGCAGCTGCTCTTGTGGGTCTTAAGGGTAAGTTGCGGGCGCGAATGAATAAAGCCCACGCCACGCAGATCCCTGCGCCTACAATGAGTGATCTCAAGGAACTAGGAGACGCCCACCACTAAGCGCGATGTTAATTCGTCCAGCCCTACCCCATGAGACATCTCTGATCCAAGAACTAATTCACGAATTAGCCCTCTTTGAAAAGTCGCCAGAGAGTGCGAAGGCGTCCCTTGAAGATCTCTCGCAGGCATTCTTCTCTCCCTCTCCCTCTGTCTTTTGTGACTTTGTTGAGGATGAGCAAGGTGCGGTTCAAGGCTTTGCTATCTGGTTCCTCAACTATTCAACATGGACTGGTCGCCATGGAATTTATCTCGAGGATCTCTTTATCAGACCCGCAGCTCGTGGACATGGCTATGGCAAGGCTCTTTTGCGCCACTTAGCCCAGATCTGCGTCGAGCGCGGCTTCACACGCTTGCAGTGGTGGGTGCTGGATTGGAACCAGCAGGCAATCGAGTTCTATCAGCAATTAGGCGCGGTTGCTATGGATGAATGGACCACGATGAGGGTGGAAGGAGGAGCACTTGAAGCCATGTCATCCCACAATTAATGGGTTGCGTTAACTCCAGGCTTTTCATATTCAGTGGTGAAACCAATAATACTTATTACGAGTGAACCCAGCGCGATTACGGTCAACCACCAACCAATGATGAGTCCTAAACCCATGGCACATGCAGAGAGGGCAAGGGGAAGAGGCCACCACGAATGGGGAGCAAAGAAACCCAACTCTCCTGCGGCATCTGCGATCTCGCCTTCGTCATTATCTGATGGTTGTAGACCCATTCGTTTGTCGTTTTGCCAAAAATAAAAACCAATGGTCAGAGCTAAGGCCCCACTCAACCCAATCGCCGTTACGCCGAGCGGCTCACCCCCAATTCGCCAGTAAATAACATCAACTACGGTATAGAAAGCAGCGAGGAAGTAAAAAAGCTTATATCCGGCTTTCATTTAATGGCCACCATCCGTATGCGCCATATGTGGATAATGTAAATCGAAGGCCGGGCGTTCAGAACGAATTCTAGGAATCGAGGTGAAGTTGTGGCGTGGTGGTGGGCACGATGTAGCCCACTCTAGAGATGCTCCGTACCCCCAAGGATCATCGACTGTGACTTTGGGAGATTTCCGACTGATCCACACGTTCACCAGATATGGAATCATAGATAAGCCCAAGAGGAATGAACCGATTGTTGAGATCGTATTCAGGGTGGTGAAGCCATCTGTGGCGAGATAATCGGCGTATCTACGAGGCATTCCTTTAATTCCAAGCCAGTGTTGAACTAAGAAGGTCAAGTGGAAACCAAAGAACAGAGTCCAAAAATGGATCTTTCCCAGACGCTCATTGAGCATACGCCCAGTCATCTTTGGCCACCAGAAATAGAAGCCAGCAAACATTGCAAAGACCACAGTTCCAAAGAGGACGTAATGAAAGTGTGCGACCACGAAGTAGGAGGCGGATACCGCGAAATCTAAGGGTGGACTAGCCAGAATAATTCCGGTTATTCCACCGAACAAGAATGTTACGAGGAATCCAAGAACGAAGAGCATCGGTGTTTCAAAGGTGAGCGAACCGCCCCACATGGTGCCGATCCAGTTAAAGAATTTCACCCCCGTTGGAACTCCAATCAAAAATGTCATGAAGGAAAAGAAGGGTAGTAAGACTTGGCCTGACGCATACATATGGTGAGCCCATACAGAGACTGAAAGCGCCGCAATTCCTATGGTCGCAGCAATTAGCCCTTTGTAACCAAAGATAGGTTTGCGACTAAAGACTGGCAAGATTTCAGATGCAATTCCAAAAAATGGAAGGGCGAGGATATAAACCTCAGGGTGCCCGAAGAACCAGAAGAGATGTTGCCAGAGCATCGCTCCTCCATTGGCTGCATCAAATATATGCGAACCAAATAATCGATCACTCTCAAGCCCAAATAGGGCAGCAGCAAGAGGTGGGAATGCTAAGAGAACTAAAATAGAGGTGAGAAGAATATTCCAGGTAAAAATTGACATACGGAACATGGTCATACCCGGAGCACGCATAGTAAAAATAGTTGTCACGAAATTAACGCCACCCAAGATTGTTCCAAGTCCCGAGACAGCCAATCCAATTACCCAGAGATCTCCACCGATTCCAGGTGAATATTGACTATTGGCTAATGGTGCGTAAGCAGTCCAACCGAAAGAAGCCGCACCACCAGGACTTAAGAATCCACCGAATGCCATCAGCCCACCGAAGAGGTAGAGCCAATAAGAGAGCATGTTCAAGCGCGGAAAAGCTACATCGGCCGCACCAATCTGCAAAGGCATTATCACATTTGCAAAACCCACAAAGAGTGGAGTTGCGAACATGAGCAACATAACAGTCCCATGCATTGTAAATATTTGATTGTATTGTTCAGTGCTCAGAAATTGCAGACCCGGACGCGCGAGCTCCGAGCGCAAGATAAGAGCTAAAAATCCAGCAACAATGAACCAGATAAAGGAGGTAATTAAATATAAGTAACCGATTGTCTTATGATCGGTCGACGTAATCCATTTAACAAACAATTTGCCCTTTGATTTAGGCTTCGACTCAACCGTCCCATAGTTAGTGGAGGTGGCAGTTGGTTCGGCGAAAGTAGTCATCGTTAGGCCGCCTTAAGAGAGGTGATGTAAGAAGAATATTGTTCAGGAGTTACAACTTTTACTTTAAAGAGCATTTGGGAATGATTGCGGCCACAAAGAATATTGCACCGCCCCGGGAATGTACCTAACTTCTCAGCCGCAAATTCAATGTGATTTGTAACGTGAGGAATAGCTTGTATTTGAATCATAAAAGCCGGAATCCAGAAGCCGTGATCGACATCGCTGGACGTGATGGTGAAGAGGACTTTCTCTCCCAAAGGCAGAACAAGTTCCGGCGGTTGAGCTGGGGTTCCTGTCACCGTTGGAGCGCCGGTAATATCGTTGTAGGTTAATTGCCAAGACCACTGAATCCCGTTGACTGTGATGTTATGGGGAGCAGTTGCTGGCGTATCGATTCTGGTAATACGAGATTCATCGCGAGCGGTGTAACCGAAGAGAACAGCAACAATCAGGAATGGAATTAAGGTGTAAGCAATCTCAACGGGAATGTTATACCGAACCTGCTTTGGAAACTCCTCATTCTTCTTGCGATGAAAAACGATTGGCCAAAAAATCAAAATTAAAGTGATAGAACCGACAATAGCTGCCGTGAACCACGCCCAGTACCACAGAGAGCCAGAGGTGTTATTAACGCTCGAGGCACCTTTGGGAAATCCCAGGCCTGAAATATTCTTATTAGAGCATGAGGTCAAGAGCAAGGTACTCGCCGAAATAGCTAAAAGTCCGAGAATTCGGCGGTTGAGATGCATAAGAGAAGGATAACCTTCTCGCTCGCTAAGCGTGTCCTCAGCGGGTACCGTACTTAGGGTGGGTTCCATCACAGGTAGTTTTCAAAGCGAATCACCGCTTCACCCAGCGGCTAGAGCGTTCTTGCTCGATGCCTTTGACCGGGGTTGGGCTGATCCTTCCAAAGTGCATCAAAAATCCCGCGAAGCGAATATTTTTCTCAATGAGGCGAAGGAGACAATCGCAAGGCATCTGGGAATTCGCCCTGAACAAGTAGATTTTTTGGCAGATCCCAGCCTTGGATTCCACTTAGGAATTAGCGGTCTATTGAAAGCCGATTCCAAACTCTTTTTCTCAGCCGTGGATCGTTCTGAAGTTTTTGCGGTAGCCGCTCGATCACATGGGGTTAAATTAAGCGTTGCTCTTAACGGAGCGACTGACTATCCGAAAGGCCATAAGGGAGATGTCCTCGCCTGGCAAATAGCCAATGGTGAGACCGGAATTATTGCCGAAGAGACGAAGAAATTTCAGGGACACGTATTCGTGGATGCCACAGCGTCGGGTGGATACCTCGGCCTACCTGAGCGATGGAGTACTGCACTCTGGAGTTCGAAGGCCTGGACCGGACCTTCGGGCTTAGGGATATTTGCCGTGAAGGATAAGAGCACTTGGCACAACCCGCTACCTCACCTAGATTCCCAACTCTCTAGCCCTGAAATCTCACTTCCATTGATAATGGCAAGTGCTATCGCCCTCGAGGCGCACGCGGCGGATTACTCTAAAGAATTCGAAACCGTGCGGACTTTGAATCAAAGAATTCGACAGTACCTCAACTCAGAAATTCCTAATGTTGATATTGCTGGCGAGTTAGATAACACCTTGCCTCACCTGCTTTCATTTTCAATTCTTTATGTGGATGCCCAACATCTGGTAAGCGAATTAGAACGACGCGGATTTTCAGTGGATTCTGGTTCTGCTTGTAGCGCGACCAACATGGAACCAAGTCACGTGCTTGCCGCAATGGGAATACTCACGCATGGCAATATTCGAATGCACCTCCACCGAGGCGTGGGAGAGTCAAATGTGCAGGAGTTCTTGCTGGTGCTCAAAGAATTAGTACTCCAGGCACGTACTTAAATGGATCTAAATTGCATGGGGGCGCGCTGCCCGATTCCGATTATCAAACTTGCGCAAGCAATCAAGGAGAGCGCCGAAGTTACGCTATTAAGTGATGATCCAGCGACCCTAGCGGACTTAGGAGCTTGGTCGAGAATGACGGGCAATACATTTAAAGTTTTATCTCAAGATAAATTTTTAGTAACGCGCCTATAAACCCATTCTTGGATTGATGTGCTCCGATACTTCCTGCGCCGCCTGATCACCGTAAGCATCTTGGAATCGCACCATAAAATCTTCTCGATCAAAGAGATACTCCTGGGTGCCCTTTGTTTCAAGACAGAAAGTTGCAATCATTGAACCCAATTGCGCACAGCGTTCATGCCCTAATCCCCAGGAGAGGCCCGCTAAAAAGCCGGATCTAAATGAATCACCAACTCCCGTAGGATCTAACTTGGCCTTCTCCATCGGCGCTCCAACGGTAATTGTTGGTTGACCATGCTCCTCAATGCGAGCACCTTTGGCTCCCAGGGTAACTACCCGAATTTGAACTTGATCAAAGAGTTCAGCATCTGACCATCCGGTTTTCTGCAAAATAAGCGCCAATTCATACTCATTTAGAAATAAATAGCGAGCACCCACAACTAATTGTTTTACTGAATCTCCATCCATTCGCGCCAACTGTTGGGATGGATCTGCGGCAAAGGGAATAGCCAAGCGCCGAGCCGAGTGCGAGTGGCGCATCATCGCCTGCGGATCATCGGGTCCGATGAGAAAGAGATCTATCCCGTCCTCACGCTCTGCGATAACCTCAATATCTAGCTCCCTCGCCTCCGACATAGCGCCAGGAAAGAAGGATGCAATTTGATTGAGTTCCTCATCCGTGGTCACGATAAAAGTCGCTGTGTAGAGAGAGGAAGAAATACGCACATGTTCAGTATTTACTCCGTGGCGAACCAACCAATCGTTGTAATCAGCCCAATCTTTCCCAACAGCCGCAACTAAAATCGGATTGAGCCCCAGAGCTCCCATACCGAATGCAATATTCGCAGCACATCCCCCGCGATGAATGTCTAGATTATCGACAAGAAAGGAGAGAGACACTTTCGCCAAAGAACCCGCGACGAGAGAATCGGTAAACTTCCCCGGGAAAGTCATTAAATGGTCACGACCTACCGAGCCAGCAACCGCAACTTTCATGGAGTGATATTACAAATTAATTGAATGAATCGCCGCAGGCACAAGAGCCTCCAGCATTTGGGTTATCGATAGTGAACCCTTGCTTCTCGATCGTGTCGACGAAATCAACAGATGCACCCATGAGATAAGGCGTACTCATCTTGTCTGTCACTACCTTTACCTGGCCGAATTCTGAAACGGTATCGCCATCTAACACCCGATCATCAAAGTAGAGCTGGTAGCGAAGTCCAGAACAGCCTCCGGGTTGGACGGCAACTCTAAGACTTAGATCGTCGCGACCTTCTTGAGCGAGAAGTGCAGCAACCTTTGAAGCGGCGACATCGGTCAAGATGATCCCACTCGTGTTCTGAATAACTACATCTGGGACAGTTTCAGTACTCATAGCATGAATAATACCTCTAAAATTCAGGTATGACTTCTGGAAGATTGGCAGACCTTCTCCTCCTGGGCCGTGAGAGCGATCCATTAAGTGAGCGGGGAGTCTCCTGTGACGGAGAACTCCCAGCAGCGAGTGATCCGGAGCTCGTTGAACGCGCCAGGATAGCGAGGAGCAAACTCGGTCAAAGAGCGATGGTGCTTGGACATCATTATCAGCGTGATGAGGTAATTGATTTTGCCGACGTCACCGGCGACTCTTTTAAACTTGCCCAAACTGCAGCAAGCACTCCCGACGCAGAGTTAATTATTTTCTGTGGAGTCCATTTCATGGCTGAGTCAGCCGACATTCTCACTTCCGCTAACCAGAAAGTCATTTTGCCCGACCTTGCAGCTGGATGCTCG
This sequence comes from Actinomycetes bacterium, assembly GCA_043788135.1. Lineage (GTDB taxonomy): Bacteria > Actinomycetota > Actinomycetes > Nanopelagicales > Nanopelagicaceae > PALSA-747. The sequence continues at coordinate 3,035 of JAYVUF010000035.1, read as the reverse complement.
ATGGCCGATATGGCCTCAGCTCATCAAGTTCAAACTGCTTGGGAACACTTTCAAAAAGTTGGAATCGCGACCCGAACAATTCCCATCACTTATATGAACTCATCCGCGGCAATTAAGAGTTTTACCGGAAAACACGGTGGCGCTGTATGTACCTCATCAAATGCCAAGCGCGCTATGAGTTGGGCCTTTGAACGAGGCGAAAAAATCTTCTTTCTCCCCGATCAACATCTAGGTCGCAATACAGCGATTTTGCATCTCGGATTGTCAGCGAGCGATTGCGTTATCTGGAATCCATGGAAAGCCCAAGGAGGTTTGAGTGATCAAGAGCTGCAGGGGGCCAAGGTGATTTTATGGCGTGGTCATTGCTCAGTTCATGGTCGCTTCTCAAAACAGAATGTAGAAGATGTGCGTATGCGAGTCCCCGGGGTCAATGTGATTGTGCACCCTGAATGTCAAAATGAAGTGGTGATGGCTGCCGACGTGGTCGGTAGCACGGAGTCAATAATCACAACCATTACGCAATCCCCTGCTGGATCCAAATGGGCAGTCGGAACAGAGCTAAACCTGGTCCAGAGGTTAGCTCGAACAAATCCAGATAAGGAAGTTCTCTTTCTTGATAAAACTATCTGTTATTGCTCGACCATGAACCGAATTGACCTCCCCCATCTGGTCTGGGTGATGGAAAATCTCGTGGCGGGTCGTATTCTCAACCAAATAGTGGTCGAGAAAGAGACGGCTCATCACGCACGAGTTGCGCTAGAGCGAATGCTGGCTCTACCGTAACGGCATGGCCAAAGACTCTCCAACCCCAAAGCGCAAAGATTCAGAAGCACTCAATAAGGTAAATGCAATTACCTCCCCTGCAACTAAGGCGACCAAATCCCGCGATCGCAACGAACTTAAAACTAAACGCCTAGCCGCTCGTGCGGCATATATGCGTGGTGAAGAAAGTGCGCTACCGATTCGAGACAAAGGACCGGTTCGTCGTTTCGTCCGGGATTACGTTGATTCGCGCCGTAACGTCGGAGAGTACTTTCTTCCCGCGGTAGCAACCGTTCTCGTGTTGAGCATTGTTCACAATAAATTTGTATCTCTTATCGCAATTCTCGTGATGTATGTCGCGATGCTGTACACCGTTTTCTCTGGCATCTTTATGACTCGTAAGATTCGCAAAGTTGTAAGCGCTCAATTCCCTGAAGAATCGACAAAGGGTTTGGGAATGTACGGGTGGTTACGGTCAACACAAATGCGTCGCATGCGCGCACCCGCGCCACAAGTAGAGCGCGAGCGACGCTTCAAAAAGCGCTACTAGGTAACGCTAGAAATAAATAACTAGAATCTTATAAGAGCCTAAGCCCTCGGGTTTGGACTCTTATTTTTTGAAGGGTCAGTTTCTGGAAGTGAACCGAGAACTACATCTATAGCTTCTAGTACGGATTGTTCCAACTTCACACCAGAAGCTTTTACATTCTCTTTCACTTGGGCTGGTTTGGTAGCCCCCATGATCACAGCTGAAACATTTTGATTTTGAAGCGCCCATGCAAGTGCAAGTTGAGACATCGACAATCCCAAGCCATCCGCGATCGGTTTCAAATTCTGCACCGCAGTAAGAACTTCATCTCGCATCCAACCCGAGATCATTCCCGCTCCGGATTTCTTATCCGTGGCCCTGGAACCGACCGGTGGTTTCGCTCCAGGCAAATATTTACCCGTGAGAATTCCTTGAGCGATAGGAGACCAGACAATTTGACCAATTCCTTCTTGAATTGAAAGTGGAACCACTTCCCGTTCAATTACTCGCCACAACATGGAGTATTGAGGTTGGCTTGAAACAAATCGACTCCAACCATTCTCTTTTTGAATGCGCGCAGCTTCTCTAATTTGGTCGGCGTCCCACTCTGAAAATCCTAAATAATTGACTTTGCCGCTTCGAACCAGATCGTCAAAAGCTTGCAAGGTTTCTTCCAGTGGGGTCTCAAAATCAAAACGATGAGCTTGATATAAGTCGATGTGATCGGTATTCAAACGTTTCAGTGAGGCATCTACCGACTCCATGATGTGCTTGCGTGAAAGCCCACGATCGTTCTTCCCTTCACCCGTTGGGAAATAAACCTTGGTGAAGAGTTCATACGACTCACGCTTAACCCCTTTAAGAGCCTTGCCAAGTACTGTTTCAGCGCGGGTTCCCGCATATACATCGGCGGTATCAAAGGTTGTGATTCCCTCATCAAGGGCAGCCTTCACACATTTAATCGCGGCATCTTCCTCAACCTGACTTCCATGCGTGATCCAATTGCCGTAGGCAATTTCCGAGATATACATTCCAGACGAACCGAGGCGACGATATTCCATTGTCATAGTTTACTCCCCAAGTAGGCGTTTCATGCCACGTGTACTTGGGGTTTGAACCAGTTAGTGCTAACTTTCTTCCGCCAGGAACTTTTTGGTTTGTGGTGATATTTATTAGAGCGAAGCCGGTGTGAATCCGGCGCTGTCCCGCAACTGTGTTGAAGTTTTACAACTTCTAAGTCAGGTCGCCTCTCTTGCGTATCGAAGTATCCGACCTCGGAGGAAGGTCGGGCCCTTTGAACTCATGTGTAATGACGATGAGTTTCTAGAAGCCCAACATTTCCTCCCTCAAATTTAGAGGGAGTTTTTATGCATAGAGGAAAAAATGTTTCAGTTTCTTTAATGGCTTCCATCGCCGCAATCACCCTAGCTCTTTTTACCGGAGTTCCGGCTGCGCACGCTGTATCTCCTAATCCATCCCGAATTATCTCGCTCTCCCCCAGCGCCACGGAGATTCTCTTTGGAATCGGCGCAGGTCCACAAGTAGTTGCAGTTGACGACAATTCAGATTTTCCTAAGAACGCTCCATTTACTAATCTCTCATCCTTCACGCCCAATGTAGAGGCGATCGCGGCTTATCATCCTGATCTAGTCGTCTTACAATCTTCGGCAACCAATGCCAAAACAATTCAAAATGATTTACTCAAGTTAAAGATTCGGGTCTTCGTCGAAGTTACGCCCAATAA
>JAYVUF010000034.1:0-6780 GCA_043788135.1 Actinomycetes bacterium | reverse complement strand
ACAGTCTGGATCGCCATCGATTCTCCTGCTGGAACTGCCACCGTTTTGCTCGCACTTTCTGGTGATCGCGCCCAAATTCGCCACGCAACTATAGAGAGCGCACTAACCACTTTTTCCCGTATCCTTAAGGGGTGATACTTCTCCGCTCCCACATCGGTTTCGCTCTGCGCGCCTCCCGTATTTCACAGGGAAGAACTCTCCGAGACGTGGCAAAACGTGCCCGAGTATCACTTGGCTATCTCTCTGAAGTGGAGCGCGGTCAAAAGGAAGCGTCCTCTGAACTCTTAAACTCGATTTGTAGCGCGTTAGACATTTCAATTGCGCAAGTGCTTCTTAGTGTCACGGTTCAGATCAGAGCCGCCGAAGCTCCAACTCTTACAGTCGTGGATGACGCCGCGTAATTAGTTGCAACGCGAGCTATATCTACGCTGGATCCCATCATGGCTATCAATCGGCGTTCTCGCATAGCGATACTTCGGGGTGCCAAGATAGTAATTACTGAAGTCGGTTCCTATGAATCCAATATGCTCGACATTGCGGCGAGAGCCGAAGTCTCACGAGCCACGGTCTACAACCACTTCGCTGATAAAGAGGAGATGATGTTCTCTCTTCTAGAGTCAGAGATTCATCGACTCATCACTCTTGCCAAGGGAGCGGCGACCAAGAGAGAGGCGCTAATAAAACTTTCACGAGCAATTTCAGAAGATGCGGCGCTGCGGAGAATGGTGCAGACGGATCCCGCAGAGATCGCAAAATTTGTAACCGTGGATGGACATCCGCTCTGGGTTTTGATCAGAACCTCCCTTGCGGATCTATTTAGCGGCTCATCCGGCCTGATCATGCTTTGGTTAATTGGGCAGGTCGCCTCGCCATTAACTCCCACTGAAAGCGACCAGCAGGCCGCTCTGCTTGCCGGCACACTCTCCTCGATATAGGAGATATAAATGCGAATTACCGAACTGCGCTCGCTCCTCTCTAATTACTTCAGCGATAGTGATACTTACTCTCGAGACATTGTTCATGCTGAACTGGGCGGGCTGACGATCAGCGAGGCGTTAGATCGTGGCCTCGAGGCGGGGGATATTTGGAAGGCTGTGGTTGCCCACAACCCCGAGATGCCTAGAAAGTTTCGCTAAAGCGCTCCAGCCAGTTTTGCCGTTCGGCGTGTCCTAGTCATTCGAACATATGTTCGGTAAGGTTCATTCATCCGAAAGATCTCCGATCGGATGTGAATAGATATGCCCAACCAGAGCGGTTCCACACTTCCGCGAGAGCGAGCCTCCCGCCGTCGGTGGTCTTCCGTACCTTCTGGACCGTACAGATGAACTCATCTGAGTTAAGAGAGATTAAGAGAGGAAGGCAGAAAATGGCAGCAGATAAAGCTGACAAGATTGATAAGGCTTCTGAAAAGCAATCGCTTGACCGCACTAAAGCCTTAGATACCGCCCTTGCCCAGATTGAGCGTCAGTTCGGTAAGGGATCAGTGATGAAGATGGGAGATCGCGGCCCACAGGTCATAGAGGTAATTCCTACCGGATCTATCGCCCTTGATATCGCTCTAGGAATAGGTGGATTACCTCGAGGGCGTATCGTAGAAATTTATGGTCCAGAATCATCGGGTAAGACCACCGTGGCGCTACATGCAATTGCGAATGCGCAAAAAGCTGGCGGTATTGCGGCATTCATCGATGCGGAGCATGCCCTGGATCCAGAGTATGCGAGGAAGCTCGGCGTAGATATTGATGCGCTCTTGGTTTCGCAACCAGATACTGGTGAACAGGCGCTGGAGATTATGGATATGTTAATTCGCTCTGGTGCACTCGACATCATCGTTGTTGACTCCGTTGCAGCGTTGGTACCACGCGCTGAAATTGAGGGTGAGATGGGTGATTCGCATATGGGTCTCCAAGCAAGGCTAATGTCGCAAGCCCTTCGTAAGATTACTGGCGCCCTTCATCAATCAAATACGACCGCAATATTTATCAATCAGTTGCGCGAGAAAATTGGAGTCTTCTTCGGAACTCCAGAGACAACCACTGGTGGAAAGGCACTTAAGTTCTACGCCTCAATTCGTCTCGATGTACGACGTATTGAGACCCTTAAGGATGGCCAAGAAGCGGTTGGAAACCGCACTCGTGTCAAAGTTGTAAAGAACAAGATGGCTCCACCTTTTAAGCAGGCGGAGTTCGACATCATTTACGGAACTGGTATTTCGCGTGAAGGTTCGCTCATCGATCTAGGTGTTGAGGTTGGTGTAGTCAAGAAATCAGGAGCTTGGTATACCTACGAGGGCGATCAACTCGGGCAAGGTAAAGAGAACTCACGTAACTTCTTGATTGATAATCCTGACCTTGCTAATGAGATTGAGAGCAAGATCCGAGATCACTACGTTCCAGTTGTTATCGATCCAGAACTCATAGCAGCAATTGATGAAGCTACCTCTGAGGTTGATTTCTAAAAAGTGGTCGATAGCTCAGATGTAATTGCTGACCCCTACTCCGAAGCGATGTCGATGGCGCTATATGCGTTGGCTCCGCGCGCCAAGAGTAGGGCGGAGTTGCACACTCAACTCTTAAAAAGGGGAGTCGATGCCGAGATTTCCTCCTCTGTTCTCGACGCACTCGAACTCCAAGGGCTACTTAATGACCTGGAATTTGCCAAGATTTGGGCTGAATCTAGGCGCCGACAGAAGAAGTTGAGTAGCGGTGTAATTATTCAAGAGTTACGAGGAAAAGGTGTAGCCCAAGACATTATCGAAGAGGTAATGCAGGAGAACGATTTCGAGGCTGAGTATCAAATGGCCTTTGAATTAGCAGAGCGCAAGTATCGCTCCTGCGCTCATCTTGATCACACTGTTATTTATAGGCGTATTCATTCCCTCTTGGCACGCAAGGGATTTAACCACCAAATAACGGAGCGGATTTTGAGGCAGCTCTTAGCCTCGTAAGATTGAGCCATGAGCGCCCGCACCTTTGTCGTAGAAACTTACGGCTGTCAGATGAATGTGCATGACACTGAGAGAATTGCCGGTCTTCTTTTAGCTGCCGGCTACGAGGCAGCCTTGGAAGGATCTACCCCGGATTTGGTGGTTTTTAATACCTGTGCGGTTCGCGAGAACGCTGATAATAAACTTTATGGAAATTTGAGTTTCTTAGCACCGCTGAAAAAGAGCAACCCTAACTTCCAGATCGCAGTCGGCGGCTGCATGGCTCAGAAAGATCAAGAGTCCATAATCAAACGGGCACCATATGTCGATGTTGTCTTTGGTACACACAACATTGGTTCCTTACCCGCTCTCTTAGAGCGAGCCAGAATTGAAGAGGCCTCGCAAGTTGAGATCAAAGAGTCTCTTGAGCATTTTCCGTCCACTCTGCCTGCCCGTCGCCATTCGGCATTTAGTGCTTGGGTTTCTATCTCTGTTGGTTGTAATAACACCTGCACTTTTTGTATCGTTCCTTCGCTGCGCGGAGTGGAGAAGGATCGCCCCAAACTTGAGATTCTCAAAGAGGCACGAGCGCTTGTCGAGCAAGGGGTTGTTGAGATAACTCTGCTCGGCCAGAATGTAAATGCATATGGCGTGGACTTTGGAGAACGTGGTGCATTTGCGAGGTTGATTCGAGAAGTCGGTTCGATTGACGGGTTGGAACGTCTGCGTTTTATGTCACCTCACCCGAGAGATTTTACCCAAGATGTTATTGAAGCGATGGCGCAGACGCAATCTCTCATGCCCCACCTTCATATGCCATTGCAATCAGGATCTGACAAGATTTTGCAGGCGATGCGCCGCTCGTATCGGGCCGAGCGATACTTGAAGATAATCTCCGAAGTTCGAAAAGTTATTCCAGCCGCTGGGATAACCACGGATATCATCGTGGGTTTTCCGGGCGAGAGTGAAGAGGATTTTTCTCAAACACTGGCCGTGGTCGAAGAGGCACAATTCATTGCTGCCTATACCTTTCAATATTCCAAGCGCCCAGGTACCCCCGCTGCGACCATGCCAGATCAAATAGGTGATGAGGTGATGGCCGATCGATATCGGAGGCTTCATACTCTTCAGCAGAAAATTTCTGGTGAGATAAACGCCGCTACGATCGGTGAAAAATTTGAAGTACTGATCTCTGATCATGAGGGTCGCCATGATGCCAAACGCGCTCGCGTCAATGGACGGACTCCAGATTTCCGTCTGGTGCATCTTGACACAAACGAGGCTAGGCCTGGCGACATAGCACAAGTAGAGATCGTGGAAAGTTCACCCAATTACATGGTGGGCTCCGTGATCTCGATACGTCGCACTCGTGGTGGAGATGCCCATGAGCAGCGCACGAAGGAGGTGGGAGCTACACCCATTATGGTTGGAATGCCCACGCTTTCGAAACTAAAATCTCTATGACGCTAGTCATTATTGGGGGAGCCACGGCGACTGGTAAGAGCGAGTTGGCCGTATCCCTTGCACAACGCCTACATGGTGAAATTATTAACGCAGATTCGATGCAGCTCTATCGCGGAATGGATATTGGTACTGCAAAACTATCTGTGAGTGAGCGCCAAGGAGTTCCACATCATATGTTGGATATGGTGGAAGTCTCCAGCGATGTCAATGTTGCTTGGTATCAAACCCAGGCTCGTAGTGTTGTGGATGAATTACTCGCTCAGAAGATACCGGTCATAGTGGTTGGTGGAACTGGCTTTTACATTAAAGCAATCCTTGATGATCTGCACTTTCCCGAGACCGATCCGGTGGTTCGCGCGAGGTTAACGGTACAGGCGGAGAAAACTGGCGTCGTTGCGATGCATCAACGTCTGGCAACCCTTGATCCGGCGGCAGCCGCTGCGATTCCTGCAGAGAATGTCCGTCGGGTAATAAGAGCTCTGGAAGTTATAGAAATCACGGGTAAACCTTTTACGGCAAATCTGCCACGGGAAAATTCCACAAGATATCCGCAGGCTCTGCACTTTGCTCTTAATGTCGATCGTGAGATTCTAGATGCGCGCGTCGAAATCAGAATCGATGAGATGTTTGAGCGCGGATTGGTCGACGAAGTTGAGAAATTGATTGAAGCAGGTTTGCTTGAAGGAAAGACCGCTCGCGCCGCACTCGGTTATGCGCAGGTAATTGCGCTACTTGCAGGTGAGATCTCCCTAGATGAGGCGGTCTCTACGACCAAATTGGTGACCCGACAATACATTCGCAGGCAAGAGACCTGGTTTCATCGTGATCAACGTATCACCTGGTTGGGTTCAGATGCGCCATCTCTTTCAGAGCGCCTACTCAAGATCGAAAAGGCTATCCTGACTTCATGATTGCAACTTATGGGCATGGGACACATAATGATTTTGTCTTGCTCTTTGATGAAGAAGATCAAATTAATATTTCGGCGGAACAAGTTGCCAGGATTTGTAACCGCGCATCGGGTATTGGAAGCGATGGATTTATCCGTATGGCCAAGCGGAGCGGTAAGTGGTTTATGGATTATCGTAATCAAGATGGTTCAATCGCAGAGATGTGTGGAAATGGAATTAGGGTAATGGCCCGCTATCTCGTTGAACGTGGACACCAAGGCGAAGGAATATTCGCAATTAATACGCGGGCAGGCATGAAGTACTTGGCGGTTCCTGCGGACGCAGATATATCAGTAAATATGGGTGGTGTATCAGAAGTTTATGACGATGTCACCGTGCGCATCGGTGATCAATCATGGAGCGCACTGCATATCGAGATCGGCAATCCGCATGCTGTTGTGTTTGTTGATGATCTGGCGTCAATCGGAGAATTTAAAGAGCCTCCCGAAGTTGATGGAGATTATCCAGAAGGCGTCAATATTGAGTTCGTAACGTTTCTGCCGAACGGTGAATTGAATATGCGAGTTTTCGAACGAGGAGTAGGCGAGACTCAATCCTGTGGAACTGGCACCTGCGCAGTCGCCTTAGCCGCAACGATTCGCAGAGGTCTAAAATTGCCTACTCGCTGGATTATAAATCCTCCGGGGGGTCGCTTGGTGGTTGATATTGATGCTCATAGCAATGCCACTTTAATAGGTCCATCTGTGCTCGTGAAAGATGTTGAATTGGATGTGTATCTATGAGCCAAAACCAAGATCCTCTAAATATAGATATTGATCAATTACTTCGTGAAAGCGCAAGAGCCGCTGCCGACTTTGACCATTCGGAGTTAGCTGAAAGTCAGCAACAAGATTTGCAAGATCGTCAAGCGTTGCGTCGAGTATTTGGGTTATCGACCGAACTTCAGGATGTTAATGATGCGGAATATCGCCAGTTAAGGTTAGAAAAAGTTGTGCTTGTTGGTGTTTGGACAGAAGGCAGCGCGCAAGATGCAGAGAACTCCATGAAGGAGTTGGCAGCTCTGGCCGAAACAGCAGGTTCAGAGGTAATGGATGGCTTTGTGCAGCGACGAGACAAACCCGATGCTTCTACATATATTGGCTCTGGGAAAGTGGTTGAGGTGCGTCAAGCTGTTATTGCAACGGGTGCAGATACCGTTGTATGTGATGGTGAACTCTCTCCCGCGCAACTGCGCACATTAGAATCAAAACTCAAGGTAAAAGTGATTGACCGCACCGCACTTATCTTGGATATCTTTGCGACGCATGCAAAATCTAGAGAAGGTAAAGCTCAAGTGGAGTTGGCCCAGATGAGTTACATGCTCCCAAGGCTCCGTGGTTGGGGTGATTCTCTCTCCCGTCAGGCGGGTGGCATCGGCGGACGCGGTCCTGGTGAAACAAAAATCGAGACTGATCGACGTCGCATCAACGACAAGATGGC
>JAYVUF010000033.1:0-7207 GCA_043788135.1 Actinomycetes bacterium | reverse complement strand
CGTGTAGCCAATATGAATTTCGACGTTCTCTACCTGCCGCCGATTCATCCGATCGGTCACTCCTTTCGCAAAGGGCGCAACAATTCGCTAACTCCCACTCCGACCGACCCTGGAGTTCCATGGGCAATTGGTAGTGCCGACGGTGGTCACGACAGCATCAACCCCGAACTAGGGAGCATGAAAGATTTTGAACGCTTCGTTAAAGCGGCAGCAAAACTTAATATAGAAATCGCGATGGACTTTGCCTTGCAATGCTCACCCGATCACCCGTGGGCAATTGAGCATCGTGAGTGGTTCACAATTCGCCCCGATGGCACGATCGCATACGCCGAGAATCCACCTAAAAAATATCAGGATATATATCCAATTAACTTTGACAAAGATTATGAAGGAATGTCTAACGAGTCTTATCGGGTTTTAAAACTTTGGATCTCCAAAGGTGTGAAGATTTTTCGCGTTGATAATCCACATACCAAGCCGGTGCAGTTCTGGCACGAAATTATTAATCGAATCAATAAAGAGCATCCCGAGGTGGTTTTTCTCGCGGAGGCTTTTACTCGCCCGGCAGTCATGCACGCCCTCGGTAAGGCAGGTTTTCAACAGTCATATACCTACTTCACTTGGCGTACTTCCAAGCACGATCTCATTACGTACGCCACCGAAGTCTCGCAGGAGAGCAGCGCATTTTTTCGCCCCAACTTCTGGGTGAACACTCCCGACATCCTTCCCTTTCATTTACAAAGTGGTGCACCTTCTATTTTTGCTATGCGTGCGCTACTCGCTGCGACTCTTACTCCTTCCTGGGGAATGTATGCGGGCTATGAACTTTATGAACATATTCCGGTTCGCGAAGGAGCCGAGGAGTATCTCGACTCCGAGAAGTATGAGATTAAAATCCGAGACTGGAGCCAACCTTCTCTCGCTCTATTTGTATCGACACTTAATTCGATCCGCCGCGAGAATCCAGCGTTGCAACGTCTGCGTAATCTGCGATTCCACGCCACCGACTCCGACAAGATCATTGCCTACTCCAAGCGCGAAGGTAAGAACCTGATCTTGGTTGTCGTAAATCTCGATCCGATCCACGCGCAGGAGACGATCGTGCATTGGAATTTCTTCGATCTCGGTATTGCTGAGCGTTCCTTTAAGGTGATGGATCTTATTACCGGACACTCTTTTGAATACACGCCTCATACCTGGGTGCGAATTGATCCGGCATCACCCGGAACCCCAGTCGGGCATATCCTGAAAGTGACGCTATGAGTGCAATGAACCACGGTCTCGGCGATTTAGATCTTTATCTCATCGGTGAGGGTCGCCATGAAGAGTTATGGAAAGCGCTCGGTGCGCAGGTTCGTCGCGATGAGACAGGTTCGTTAATTGGGACGAACTTTTCGGTTTGGGCTCCTAACGCTAGATCAGTTGTGCTAATCGGCTCTTTTAATTACTGGGATAAGAGCGCGCACCCCATGCGCGCTCTCGGTACCAGCGGGATTTGGGAGCTCTTTGTAGAAGGTGTTGGCGCCAACACCCCTTACAAATATTCGATATTGGGACCGGGTGGTAACTGGGTTGATCACGCCGATCCCATGGCACAAGCGACCGAGCACCCTCCTCATACTGCCTCGGTTGTAACTGAGAGTGGTTACACCTTTAAAGATGAAGCGTGGATTGAAAAACGTGCTCACGCCAAACCATGGGAAGAAGCGCTTTCGATCTACGAAGTGCATATCGGTTCATGGAAACCGGGGCTCACTTACAGCGAACTCGCAACTGAGTTGGTTTCGTATGTGAAAGAGATGGGCTTTACTCACATTGAATTTTTACCAGTCTGTGAGCATCCATATGGTCCTTCATGGGGATATCAAGTCACATCATTCTTCGCTCCAACTTCGCGCTTTGGCTCACCGGATGAATTTAGATATCTGATTGATTCTCTCCATCAGGCAGATATTGGCGTGATTATGGACTGGGTTCCAGCACATTTTCCTAAAGATCAATGGGCCTTGGCCCAATTTGATGGCACCGCTTTGTATGAACATGCAGATCCCCGCCAAGGTGAGCATCCCGATTGGGGAACGCTGATCTTCAATTACGATCGCAATGAAGTTCGTAACTTTTTGGTGGCAAGTGCGCTCTATTGGTTGCAAGAGTTTCATATTGATGGAATTCGTGTCGACGCCGTTGCATCTATGTTGTACTTGGACTACTCCCGCGAAGAGGGAGAGTGGATTGCGAACGAGCAAGGTGGCCGCGAAAATTGGAGCGCTGTTAAATTCTTGCAAGAGCTCACCGCAACGTGTTATCGCGAAGTTCCTGGTTGCATGATTATTGCTGAAGAATCAACCGCGTGGCCAGGTGTCACACGCTCTACTGACTCTGGTGGATTGGGATTTGGTTTCAAGTGGAATATGGGCTGGATGCACGACACTTTGGAGTACATTCAAGAAGATCCGATCAACCGTATGTATCACCATGACGAAATTACCAAGGCAATTCTCTATGCCTGGTCTGAAAATTACCTGCTTCCTTTTTCGCACGATGAGGTAGTTCATGGCAAAGGCTCCATGATCTCTAAGATGCCGGGGGATCGCTGGCAACAACTAGCAAATCTGCGCGCGCTCTATGGATTTATGTGGGCGCATCCCGGTAAGAAATTACTATTTATGGGTTGCGAGTTTGCGCAATCGCAAGAGTGGAACGCTTCGCAATCCCTCGACTGGCACCTTACCGAATATCAAGAGCACCAACAGATGCAGGGCACTGTGGCAGAACTCAACCGTATTTATAAGCAGCACCCCGAACTATGGCAGCGAGATATAACTCCATCGGGATTCCAATGGTTAGTCGTCGATGATGCACCTTCCAATATTGTGGCGCTGGCACGTTATGGAGATGATGGAACACCGCTAGTGAGCGTCACCAATTTCTCCCCCGTTCCACAAGAGCGATATGTACTTCCTTTGCCAGGGGATTTCACCTGGCAATTGATCCTCAACACTGATGATTTACGCTTCGGTGGATCTGGTGTGGCACCGGCAGATTTCAAGACAATTAAGCCAATAAAGGGCGAGTACCGCGGATTTCCCACCCATGCAGTAATTGCCGTTCCTCCCTTAGCCACAATGTGGCTCACCCCAATGTGGCTCACCCCGCAGTGACTCGCATTTGATAGACGCTATTGTGACCCGGTGGCACGCGGAGATCAAAGATATTTAGGCTCACACCTCACCCATGAGGGAACCAATTTTGCGATCTGGGCTTCTTCCGCTTCAAAGGTCGAGTTATGTCTAATAGATCTAATCGAGGGTAAATTCGTTGAGACGCGCCACGAGTTGGTGGACCGTAACGGCCCGATCTACCACGGTTATTTTCAAGGAATTCGAGCGGGTCAGCGCTATGGCTTTCGAGTCTATGGTCCTTGGAACCCAACGGCGGGTTGGCGATTTAACCCCAATAAATTATTGATTGATCCCTACACCCATACCTTGGTCGGCGAACTGCAATATGTTCCAGAGATTTATGCCCACGTAGCGACTGACGGTCTCGGCACAGGTGACATTAATGTGATGGACACTAGAGATAACTTGGAGTTTGTTCCACACTCTGTTGTCGTGCCGAGCGGGAGAGTGCTAGATACCCGACCCATCACCAATTGGTCCAAGACCATAATCTATGAGGCCCATGTTCGCGGCTTAACCGAGTTCAATCATCAGATTCCAGAGAATGAACGTGGTAGCTATAAGGCTCTCGGTCACCCCAGCACGATCAATTACTTACAAACGCTAGGAATAACGGCGCTGGAACTTCTGCCGCTCCACGAAATTATTACTGAGCCGGCCATACATCAGCGCGGCCGCATCAACCATTGGGGTTACAACCCAATTGCATTTTCGGCGCCGTACCATGGCTACGCAGCGACCGATAATCCCGTATCCGAATTGCGTGAAGCGGTCGCCAAATTACATGAGGCAGGTATTGAAGTAATTCTCGACGTGGTCTACAACCACACCGCCGAAGGTGGCCCGGGTGGACCTTCTCTCTCTTTCCGCGGCATTGATTCCCGTAACTTCTACCGCCGATCGGGTGAAGATACCTACGATGATTTCACGGGTTGTGGCAATACCGTAGACATCAGGCGCCCCCATATTGTGCGAATGATTATTGACTCCCTCCACTGGTGGTGTGAAGAGATTGGTATCGATGGATTCCGTTTTGATTTAGCTGCAGCACTGGCGCGCAGCCACGATGAGATCGATGGAATCTCGGCGCTGATTGTTGCAATGGTTGCCGACCCAGTTTTGCGTGAACGTAAATTAATCGCAGAGCCATGGGATACCCGCGGATATGCACTGGGATACTTTCCCTATCCCTGGCGCGAGTGGAATGACAAGTACCGCGATGCGCTGCGCAAGTTCTGGCTCGCCGAAGCTGGTGGCGCTGCTCCAACTGGTGTTGGGGAACTTGCAACGCGGCTTTCTGGTTCTCATGACATCTTCGCTTACCGCGGACCGACCTCCACCATTAATTTCCTTACCGCCCATGATGGCTTCACTCTTAACGATGTTGTTACATATACCCGTAAGCACAATGAAGCCAACGGTGAGAACAATCGCGACGGTACGGACAATAACTATTCGTGGAACGCTGGAATCGAAGGAGTAACTAATCACTTCTCCATTAACGAGATTCGTCAACGTCTCAAGAAATCGTTGATCTCTTCACTCCTCCTTTCTGCTGGTATTCCCATGATTACTATGGGTGATGAAGTTGGCAGAACTCAAATCGGTTCTAATAATGCCTACTCGTTACCCGACCACAAACGCGATGGCGATCTCATGGATGCCGCCGCTTTCAATGGCGGCTGGGCTCTGAGTTGGAAGTACAACGCCCAACAAATTGATATGTTGGAGACGACCATCAATCTGATTCAATTGCGTAAGAAGTACCTAATGCCCGTCGCTCGAATGTTCTTTACTGGCGAACTAGATCTCAACACCTCCCACAAAGATCTCACTTGGTACGCCCGTAGCGGAATCGAGATGGCGCAGTCCGATTGGGACAAACTCGATAATCGCAACCTCATGATGTTGGTAGGAGCGAGCGAAGAGCAAGCCCTGCTCATAATGTTCAACGGTTCAATTCTTCAAAAAGAATTCACTCTTCCCGATACTCATGCCGGCCATTCATATCGATCGGTATTTGATTCCGCCGAGAATGTCATGCATTACTCTCCGCGTTTGGCCGCCTCTGGAAGCAAGGTCATCTTGCAAGCCCATGCGGTTCAGGTCTGGCTTGTAAATCGTACGCTCGCTGCAAAATAGCGCTCTGAGCCCGCGGTTAATTGGTTGTTGGGAGCCGTGGATAACTGCTTGTTCCAATTATACCTCTAGAGGTATAATCACGCCCATGAAGACTTTGGAAAGCTCACAAATTGTTGAGGAGATTCGACGTCTCGCCGGTCTCACTCAGTCGGAACTAGCCGTGCGCGCGGGCACTTCGCAGGCCGCTGTTGCTAGATATGAAAATGGCACCTCACATCCATCGACGGCAACCTTGCAAAGACTCACAAGAGCAGCGGGCTTTGAAGTTCAAATACAACTTGTGCCAGTTCGCCCAAGTAATCTCGGAACTCACCGAGCCACCAAATTGAGAAAAAAGCGGGGCGAGATTAAGTCCTTGCTCTCTCTGGCTGGTGCAAGTAATCCGAGGATATTTGGATCAGTTGCTCGCGGGGAGGATTCGGAAATGAGCGATATCGATCTACTCGTAGATTTTGATGTCACTCGAGGTTTGCTTCCCATTCTTGATTTAAATTCAAAGTTATCACAATTATTAGGCGAGCGGGTCGAAGTTTCTCCAGCAAGTGTCATGAAGGCAAGTATTTTAGAAAGCGCACTCAAGGAAGCGGTCCCTTTATGACTCCACTGAGTGACATCGAGAGAATCGGTCACATCCTCGATCGGATTGATCGCATTCAGTACGCAGAAATAATTTTGATTGAACTTGAGAGTGAAGATGAATCTTGGGAAGAGGCACAAGCAGCTTTTGATGCAATTTGCTACAACCTGCTCGTCATCGGCGAGGCCGTAAAATCTCTTTCAGACAAAATTACCAAAGCAAACGCGTCTATCCCTTGGAGTGCCATAGTGGGGATGCGAGACATTTTGGCTCATGAATATTTTAGAGTCGACGGAACCGTTGTTCGAGCCACAATTGACCAACCTCTTCAGAAACTCAAAAAGTTGTGCGAGAAGGTACTAAGTAAGAGTTAACTCACGACCATACCTTTACCGACAACCACCAATCCTGATTCGGTGACGGTAAAGCGTTTGGCATCTTTTTCGCGATCTACTCCTAGTTGCGCACCAGGTTCAATCACAACTCCTTTATCGATGATCGCATTGCGGATTATCGCGCCACCGCCGATTACAACGTTAGGCATGACAACGGAGTTTTGAATTACTGCTCCTGATGCGATCCGCACGTCGTAGGAGACAACGGATTGCTCAACCCGCCCGCCAGCGATGATGGAGCCCGCACCTACGATCGAATCGACTGCGCTTCCCGCTCCACTGAATTTAGCTGGTGGGAGTGGTGGCAAGTGCGTCAACACCGGCCACTCGCGGTTATACAGATTAAAGATCGGGTGGATAGAAACCAGATCCATATGCGCTTCGTAATAGGACTGTAGCGTTCCGAGGTCGCGCCAGTATCCGTGATCACGTTCGGTCTCTCCTGGAACTATGTTGAGATCGAAGTCGTACGCCACTGCTTGCCCGCGACTTGAAAGTAGCGGAATTATATTTGTTCCCAGATCGTGCTTGCTCGATTCATTTTTCGAATCTTCAATCAATACTTCTTCCATCGCCTTGCGATTAAAGATGTAATTGCCCATTGAGATGAGTGACCACTCGGGTTCACCAGGTATCGAGGGTGGGTTTGCAGGTTTCTCTAAAAATGCTTTGATCGTGATTCCATCTGGTTCAAGTTCTATGACCCCGAACTCACTGGCTTGATTTTGTGGAATCCGAATCGCTGCAACTGTGACAGCTGCTCCAATCCGTTTGTGGAAAGAAAACATCTGATCTGGATCCATACGATAAACGTGGTCGGCACCAAAGACGAGAACGTACTTGGGATCTTCATCGTGAATTAAATTGAAGTTCTGCAAGATTGCATCAGCGCTTCCCGTGTACCAACGCGG
>JAYVUF010000032.1:0-17585 GCA_043788135.1 Actinomycetes bacterium | reverse complement strand
CCGTCCGAGACGGAGATCGTTCCAAATTGCATGGGAAATCCCCCTGCTGCGATCACTCCCTTACGGGAGGCCTTAGCTAAGCGATCGAGGGAGAGGTTGCAGGGAGTAATTTCATTCCACGAAGATGCGATTCCTATCTGTGGTTTGACCCAATCGTCATCGGTCATTCCTACCGCGCGTAACATTCCGCGTGCAGGTGCTCTCTCTAGTCCGTCCGTCACCATGCCCGAACGTGGCTTCATTGGATTTTTTATTTCACTCATAAAATTACCCTTCGTGACCTAAATACTTTAGCAAGAGTTCCCGAACCTTCGCAGCATCTGCTTGTCCCCCGGTGGCCTTCATTACGGCTCCGATAAGGGCTCCAGCCGCTGGAATATTCCCATCACGAACCCGCTGCGCGGTATCAGGTTGGGCGACTATCGCTGCTTCAATCGCCACCATTAGCGCGGTGTCATCAGAAACAACTTTAAGAGCCCGCTTGCTCACGACTTCAGCGGGAGTCCCCTCTCCAGCAACAACTCCTTCAACAACTTGCCGAGCCAATTTATCGGTGAGATCACCAGATTGAATCAAGGCAATTATCTCGGCAACCTGACGTGCATTAATTAGCGTTGTTGGGTCGACCTCTCGCTCATTTGCTAGTCGAGAGATTTCACCGAGCCACCAGGTTCGAGCACGAGTTGGTTCTGCGCCGAGCGTGATCGTCTCTTCAACCACGTCAATAAGACCCGCGTTAAGGAGTGATGCCATCTCTTTATCGGGAACTGACCATTCCTGCTGTAAACGTTTACGTCGAATCGATGGTTTCTCAGGCAAACTTGCGCGCAACTCTTCGATCCACTCGCCATCTGGAACAACTGGTACTAGATCTGGTTCTGGGAAGTAGCGATAATCCTCGGCCTGCTCTTTAGAGCGACCAGGACGAGTCTGACCGCTCTCTTCCAGGAAATGGCGAGTCTCTTGAACAATTCTCTCCCCCGCTTCTAAGCGATTGGATTGACGCACAACTTCCCCAATTACAGCGCGTTCTACCGAGCGCAAGGAATTTACATTCTTTGTCTCACTGCGAGTTCCAAGCGAACCAGAACCTATTGGAGCGAGAGATAAGTTCACATCACAACGCATCGAACCCTGCTCCATTTTTACATCGGAGACGTCAAGGGAGCGAAGAATGTCGCGAAGTTCTGTGACATATGCACGAGCAACTTGTGGTGCATATTTTCCTATTCCTCCTATGATCTTGGTGACAATCTCAACGAGAGGAATCCCAGCGCGATTGTAATCGAGGAGAGAATATTCCGCTCCATGGATACGTCCCGTCGCACCACCAACATGCAAAGATTTACCAGTGTCTTCCTCCATATGAACGCGTTCGATCTCTACGCGAAATTCTTTAGGCCCTTCATCAGTTTCAATCACTATATCTAAAAATCCATTTACACAGATGGGTTCGTCATATTGTGAAGTCTGAAAGTTCTTCGGCATATCGGGATAGAAGTAGTTCTTGCGCGCAAAACGTGAGAAAGGGGCGATTGAACAATTCAACGCTAGTCCAATCAGAATTGCGCTCTCAATTGCTTTCCCATTCACAACCGGCAATGCACCGGGCAGGCCGAGGCAAACAGGGCAGGTTTGAGTATTTGGTTCACCACCAAATTGCGTAGAACACGAACAGAACATTTTGGAGTTAGTGTTGAGTTCAACGTGAACCTCAAGGCCTAGGGTTGGTTCGTACTTAGTAACGGCCTGTACATAATTAAGTGCCATTATTTGCCCACCAATACCGGTGCCTTATCGAGCAGAGGTCCGCCCCACTTTCCGAGCATCGCAGCCTCCAAAGTTCCACCGACCTGATACATAAGATCATCGCGCATAGCTGGAGACATAATCTGAAATCCAACCGGTAGTCCATCTTCTTCGGCTAAACCACAAGGTAATGACATTCCTCCAATACCAGCCAAATTGACCGGAATTGTTGCGATGTCATTGAGATACATTGCAAGCGGATCATTAACTTGTTCCCCAATTTTGAAGGCAGTAGTCGGAGAGGTTGGAGAGACTAGTACATCCGCTTTCGAGAATGCGGCCGAAAAATCTCTTATCAAAAGAGTGCGCACCTTCTGAGCAGAACCATAATACGCATCGTAATAACCAGAAGATAACGCATATGTTCCCAAGATAATCCGGCGCTTTACTTCAGGTCCAAATCCTTGGTGACGAGTCAACTTCATAACTTCTTCTGCGCTTCGTTCACCGTCATCTCCGATTCGAATTCCATAACGCATTGAATCAAAACGCGCTAAGTTGGAAGAGCACTCACTGGGAGCGATGAGATAGTAGGCAGCGAGCGCATAATCAAATGATGGACAGGAGACTTCGACTAGCTCAGCGCCAGCACTCACTAATTCGTCAAGTGCTTCATGGAATTTGGAGAGGACACCTGATTGGAATCCTGCGCCTTGTAATTCTTTAACAACACCAATCTTCATTCCTGCTACATCGAGTTTCTTGGCGGCCTTTACTACCTGTGGAACAGGGGCGTCGATTGATGTTGAATCGCGCTCATCGTGACCTGCGATGACCTCATGCAAAAGCGCCGCATCTAAGACGGTACGTGCGCAAGGACCCGCTTGATCCAGACTGGAGGAGAAGGCAATCAACCCATAGCGAGAGACCCCACCATAAGTTGGTTTCACTCCTACTGTTCCCGTTACTGCTGCAGGTTGGCGGATTGATCCACCCGTGTCGGTTCCGATTGCAAGTGGAGCTTCAAAAGCGGCAAGAGATGCCGCCGAGCCTCCGCCAGAACCTCCAGGAATACGCTCTAAATCCCAAGGATTATGGGTAGTTCCATAAGCAGAATTCTCGGTTGAGGAGCCCATCGCAAACTCATCCATATTGGTCTTGCCGAGAATGACAACTCCAGCCGCCTTTAATTTTGCAACAACTGTTGAGTCATACGGTGGGCACCAACCTTCCAACATCTTGGAGCCGCACGTTGTAGGAACTCCTTTTTGAGCAAGTACATCTTTGAGGGCGAGCGGAACTCCAGCTAGCACTGGTAGCAATACACCTGCTTTCCGCTTGGCATCGACTGCGCTGGCTTGAGCGAGGGCACCCTCTTTGTCGAGGTGCAGGAATGCATGAACTTGCTCATCAACCTTCTCAATCTGAAAGTAGTGAGCTTGCGTGAGTTCAATTGATGTGATGCTTCCAGAGGCGAGCGCTGCGGCCATCTCTGCAGCGGTTGAGTGAATCGATGTCATTCTTCACCGAGAATCTGTGGAACTTTAAATCGACCCTCCGCTTGAGCAGGGGCTCCCGAGAGCGCTTCTGCAGGGGTCAAACTGGGACGAACTACATCTGCGCGCACCACGTTATTAACCGGGATCGGATGAGATGTTGGAGGCACATCGCTCGCGGCCACCTCTTGCACCCGAGCCACGGCTCCTAGAATTACATCCATCTCTTCGGCGAGGTGATCGAGTTCTGAATCGCTCATTTCAATGCGAGCTAATTTGGCTAAATGTGCGACATTTTCGCGTGAGATAGCGGCCATGAGTAAACCTTATCTGATTCAGAGTAAGACGAGATCGTCGCGATGTACCAGCTCCCGCTCATACTCAGGACCGAACTCTTGTGCCAACTGCTTAGTAGTTTTGCCCAGCATTCCGGGGATCTCACCAGAATCAAAGGCCACTAGCCCACGGGCAATAATTTCACCACTAGGTGCAATCAGTTCCACAGTGTCTCCAGAGATGAAATCACCTTCAATGGAATCTACTCCTGCGGCGAGCAAAGAGGTTCCGCGCTCTTTAATTGCACGTGTTGCCCCAGCATCTAATAAAAGTTTGCCATGTGGCGTGGATGCATGTGCCAACCACAACAATCGGGATGGCTTTCGATCCGTTCGAGCATGGAAAATTGTTCCGAGGTCCGCCCCGCCTAGCGCCGATGGCAAATCATCAAGTGTTGTAAGCAACATATTTACACCAGCGCTGGTCGCAATTCGAGCCGCTTCGATCTTGGTAACCATGCCACCACTGCCAACGCCTGATGAGCCCACTCCACCAATTTCAATGTCTCCGAGACGGCTTACATCCGGAACAGTTGATATTCGTTTTGCACCTGGACGAGACGGGGGTGCGTCATAAAGTCCATCGACATCTGTGACCAGAATTAACAGATCAGCGTTGATAAGATGTGAGACGAGTGCGGCGAGTCGATCATTATCACCAAATCTAATTTCCGAAACTCCGACACTATCGTTTTCATTAATGATCGGCACTACACCCATTTGAATCAGACGAAACAAAGTGCGCTGCGCATTTTGGTAGTGGGAGCGACGAACAACATCATCGATCGTGAGCAATACTTGAGATGCAATAATATTTCGCAGATCAAATGCTTTGTTATAACTGGCAATCAACCTACCCTGCCCAACCGATGCCACGGCTTGTTGGGTTGCTAAATCTTTTGGTCGCACCTTCAGTCCTAGTGGCGCCAGTCCCGCGGCGATTGCGCCAGACGAAACCAAAACAACTTCTGCTCCCTTTTCACGCAATTGAGCCACAATGGTGGCCAATGACTCGACTGCACTTTCGTCGAGATCGTGACCAGCGCTCCCTGTCAAGGTAGAAGATCCAACTTTTATTACTACGCGTTTAGCACCTGTAACAGCGTTGCGTGTCATATTTCAGTCCGAACTCCGAGGGCTCTTTGGATCGGCAACGTTGTACTCCCATTGCATTGCAATCTCATCTTCTGAGAGTTCATCAACATCATCTTCGATGTAACGACCTGACCATGGTGATTCAAGTCGCAGATCAGTTCCACGCGGACTTGCAAGAAGTTCTGCACCTGCTTCAATAGAGGGTTCCCAGTCAAAGATAACTGCTTTATCCCCTACACCAATGCGAACTTCTGATTTTGGGCGAGCGCCTTTCTTGAATAGTTCGCGCTCTACTCCAATTGCCGCCAGTCTGTCGGCCAAATACCCAACCGCTTCCGCATTGCCGAAATCTGTCTGACGGACAAAGCGCTCAGGTTTATCACCTGTAACAGTGAAGGATCCGTCTTCGTTCGGAACAACCTTATAACCAGTGTCGTTTATTGCAAGCGGACGTAAGACAATTCTTACCTTTACCTCTTTGGCTTTTTTGCGACGTTCCTCTTGAATGATTCGCGCCATTGCATAGTTGAGTTCGGTCAGACCTATGTGCGCCGCTGCAGAGACCTGATAAACCTCATAACCTCTCGCCTCAAATAGCGGTTGCACCATCTCGGCCATCGCTTTGCCATCTGGTAAATCAATTTTGTTAAGCGCGATAACGCGCGGACGCTCTGACAAACCACCGTAGTGTGAAAGCTCTTCTTCAATGATGTCGAAATCGCGAACTGGATCGCGATCAGTCTCTAATGTTCCGCAATCTAAGACATGAACGAGAGCTGCGCATCGCTCTACATGCCTTAGAAATTCCAAACCTAAACCTTTGCCCTGTGATGCTCCGGGAATAAGTCCTGGCACATCAGCAACGGTGAAGCGGGTATCGCCTGCTTGAACTACTCCCAAATTTGGAACCAGAGTCGTAAATGGATAATCGGCAATCTTTGGTCTGGCAGCGGAGATAGATGCGATCAAGGAAGACTTGCCCGCGCTCGGAAACCCAATTAAGCCAATATCGGCAACGCTTTTCAATTCAAGAATTAGGGTGCGCTCTTCGCCCTCTTCACCTTTAAGGGCAAAACCTGGAGCTCGGCGCTTACGCGATGCGAGACCAGCATTTCCCAATCCACCTTTGCCACCTTGCGCAGCGATGA
This sequence comes from Actinomycetes bacterium, assembly GCA_043788135.1. Taxonomy (GTDB): domain Bacteria; phylum Actinomycetota; class Actinomycetes; order Nanopelagicales; family Nanopelagicaceae; genus PALSA-747. Next base: position 11,762 of record JAYVUF010000032.1, on the reverse strand, counting down.
ACCTAGTTCCGGCACCGACGAGATCAGCTAGAGAATTTCCTTGCAAATCTTTAACGACAGTTCCATTTGGAACCGACATTACGAGATCTCCACCTTCGCCACCGTTGTTGTAGTCACCGTATCCAGGTCTACCGTTTCCAGCTCTACGGTGAGGGGAGTGATGAAAATCAAGAAGCGTTGTGACGTTGTCATCCACAACTAATGTGATGTCACCACCTCGACCGCCATTGCCGCCATCTGGGCCTCCAAGCGGTACAAACTTTTCTCGGTGAACAGAGACGCAACCATCGCCGCCACTTCCAGCAGAAGCGTGCAGAGTTACGCGATCTACGAATGTAGTCATCTGCACTTCCTCCTTACCGTGAATAATAAAAATAAAATAAAAGCGGGCCCGCTAGTCGCGGGCCCGCCCAAGAAAATTTGCGCGAGTTAAGCGGCAGGAACTACCGGAACGATATTCACAACCTTGCGTCCGCGTGCTTTGCCAAACTCGACCGCGCCACCCGTCAGGGCGAAGAGCGTGTCATCTTTGCCAATTCCAACATTCTTACCCGGGTGGAAAACTGTTCCACGTTGGCGGACCAAAATTTCTCCACTTTTAACGACCTGACCACCAAAACGCTTGATGCCCAGATACTGAGCATTTGAATCGCGACCGTTTCGAGTCGAGGAGACTCCTTTTTTACTTGCCATCTCTTCTCTCCCCCTTTACTTGTTAATCGCGGTAATTTTTACCCGCGTAAGTTGTGAACGAAAACCTGAACGACGGCGATAGCCGGTTTTATTCTTGTAGCGAAGGATGTCAATCTTTGGACCCTTCAACTCTTCGATAATTTCCCCCGTGACTTTCGTGGCAGCCAACGTTTTAGCATCGGTTGTAATATTTGCACCATCAACGAGTAGAAGAGCTGGGAAATTTACCGATGCCCCAACTGCAGCATCAATACGATCCACGGTAATCGTGTCGCCAACAGCAACCTTCTCCTGACGGCCGCCAGCTTTAACAATCGCGTACACGGTGATCTCCTTCTAATTTATATATCGTAATGAGCCTCTTATAAGCAGGACCCTAGGGTACGGATTGCAGGGGTCTGGGGTCAAACTGGGGTAATTATCCCCGTACTAACCGCCCGACGACGCTTGCGAGGGGGTTGACCCTCGGGGCGGTCTGGTACCGAAATTTCAACCACTTCTTCCACAATCACATCCAGTACTTCAGCCTGAAGTTCTTCCAGAGGCTCCTCATCACGTTGCGAAGAAGGGACATATCTCTGATCCATATCTTTATCGAGCGCGATCTTTTTTACCGGTTCGGAGTGGATGTGAATTCCGCGACCACCACACGATTCGCAGGTCGTAGAGAAGGCCTCAATGAGTCCCTGGCCAACACGCTTTCGAGTCATCTGGACTAGACCAAGTGAAGTAACTTCAGCCACTTGGTGCTTGGTGCGATCACGACCTAAACATTCGACGAGGCGACGAAGTACTTGATCACGATTGGATTCAAGTGCCATGTCGATGAAGTCGATGACAATGATTCCACCCATATCGCGTAAACGTAGTTGGCGCGCAATCTCCTCTGCCGCTTCCAAGTTGTTCTTGGTCACGGTCTCTTCGAGATTTCCGCCCTTACCGATAAATTTCCCGGTATTTACATCGATAACGATCATCGCTTCGGTGCGATCAATAACGAGTGATCCACCAGAAGGAAGATGAACTTTGCGATCAAATGCTTTAGCTAGCTGTTCTTCAATTCGATTTTCCGCGAAGAGATCGCGTACACCTGTCCACTTTTCGATCTTTGTGGTGAGTTCAGGCGCAATGTGGCTGAGATAATTATCAATCTCATCCCACGCTCCATCGCCTTGCACGATCAAGCGTCTAAAATCTTCATTGAAAATATCGCGGATTACACGAACGGTGAGATCGGGCTCGCTATATAAAAGTGAGGGCGAAGAGGTTGACGGATTCTCCGCCTTCTCTTGAATGTCATCCCATTGTGCTTTAAGGCGAATGACATCGCGCTCCAACTCTTCCTCTGATGCTCCTTCAGATGCGGTACGTACGATAACGCCAGCCTCTTCTGGAATGAGATTCTTCAATATTGATTTCAAGCGGCTGCGCTCTTGGTCGGGAAGGCGACGACTAATTCCACTCATAGCTCCACCCGGTACGTAAACTAAATAGCGTCCAGGAAGAGAAATTTGTGAGGTCAATCGGGCGCCTTTCTGCCCGATTGGATCTTTTGTAACTTGAACAAGAACTGATTGACCAGTCTTTAGCACGTGTTCGATCTTTCGAGTTTGACCTTCAGCGATACCAGCGGCATCCCAATTGACCTCACCCGCGTAGAGAACAGCATTACGACCTTTACCAATATCAACGAAGGCTGCCTCCATTGAAGGAAGTACATTTTGCACTCGACCGAGGTAGACATTTCCTACATAGGAGATATTGCTATTACGGTTGACGTAGTGCTCAACCATGATCTTGTCTTCAAGCACCGCAATCTGAGTACGATCACCAGTCTGGCGAACTAACATCTCACGATCTACATTTTCACGGCGAGATAAGAATTCTTGTTCTGTAATAATTGTTCCGCGACGACGGGTGAAATCTCTGGGAGCGCGATCATCCCTATCGCGGCTATCGCGGCGATCTTTTTCACGATCTCTATTATCTCTATTTTCTCTATTGTCCCTGTTGTCGCGATTATTACGATCACGATTATTGCGCTCTCGACTATTGCGAGCAGGTCGCTCCGTGCGAGTTTGAGTGCTCTCACGTGGCGGGCGGACCTTTACAACGGTTACAACACCATCCTCTTCAACAGTTTCATTCGCTTCAGTGCCGTCTACTGTGCCTTTAGCGCGACGACGGCGACGGCGACGGTGGGTTGTGCCATCAGCACCCAGGAGTTCCTCTTCGCCATTTTGAGAATCAGGATCAAGAGAATCAGGATCAAGAGATTCACCATCTTCGTTTACCGTATTTTCATCTAAATCTTCAGTCGTTGGACGGCGGCGCCCACGACCTCCCCTTCGGCGGCGGCGGCGTTGCGCCTGCTCATCACTTTCGGTTGGAATATTTGGAATATTTGGAACAGATGCAACTTCGACTTCAACCTCTTTTGTATTTGCCTTAACCACGCGGGATTTCTTAGGAGCTACATCAAGCAGAGCCTCCTGAAAGAGTGGAACAGGGACAGGGGTGGTGGCCTTCTTGGCCTTGGCAGGGGCCTGCGACTCCGTTGGAACTAAGACAACCGCCTTCTTGGCCGCTCGTTTGTGTGCAGGTTTGGCTGGCTCAGATATATCCATCTTTTCTGGCACAGAAGGGACAGAAAGGATCGTCGTTGGATCAACAGTTCCCTCACCCTTACTTACTGTACTTGCTGCGGCTTTAGCCGCGCGCTTACGCGATTTCTTTGGCTCAGGCGCCATAAAACAAATCCTCTTCTAAATAAAGTTCTAAAAATCTGACACATAAATCAAATCTCTTCGATTTCGGGAATTTCGCGGCGGTCGTTTCGCGCTGAAATGCTGAAATCTTGGATTAAGTATCGCAGATCAGAGGCGGATCGCCAATTTGCCACTACCGAGAGCGCAAATGAACGTTTTGGAGCAGTCCAAAACCGATCAAAGTGGCAAACATCGAGGAGCCACCATATGAAATGAAGGGCAAAGGGACCCCAGTCATGGGCATCAAGCCCATAGACATGCCAATATTTTCAAAGGTTTGAAGGGCAAACCAAGCGATCACTCCTACGCACACCAACCTGCCAAATAGGTCATCGCTCCGTTGCGCGATCAAAAACGCTCGCCAGAAGAAGAGGCAAAAGAGCAGCAACAAAAGCCCAGATCCGACAAATCCCGTTTCTTCCCCCGCCACGGTAAAGATGAAGTCGGTCTGTTGCTCTGGAACAAAGCGGCCATTTGTTTGAGGTCCCTTAAATAGTCCTCGTCCCAAGATCCCTCCTGAACCAATAGTGATTCTGGCTTGACGGAGTTGATAACCACTTTGTTGCGGGTCAGCGCTGGGATTAACAAAGGATTGCAATCGTTTTATTTGGTATTGACTAACAACACCAGCTTTCACCGCAACAAAACCTCCGAGTAAGGCGAGAAGCAAAAGACCCGCAACCCAACGAGTTGGCGCGCCTGATACCGCGATCATGATGACAATTGCCGCACTGATAATCAGAGTTGTTCCTAAGTCTGGTTGCAACATGATGAGCAAGATAGGGACTGCTGCAACTCCGAGTGCTTTAACTACATCTCCATCCGAGGGATCTGAACCAATTCCACTTTTATCAGCGAGAATCAAAGAGATTCCGAGAACAATTGAAATTTTCGCCAGTTCAGCGGGTTGAATTTGAAAGCCACCCGGAAGTGCAATCCAAGCTTGTGCGCCATTTACAGTGGCACCCACGCCAGGTGTCAAAACGGCGAGTAAGCCAAGAACTCCTAGCGCCCAAACTATTGGTGTATACGCGCGCAACAAACGGTAATCAATGAGAGTTGTTAGGTAGGCCATAGCAAGACCTATCACGATATTTATGAGGTGGCGTTTTAGATAATATTGGGGGTCGAGATGTTGAGCCGCAAACCAGTTCTTCGTGGCCGCCCAAACAAGTACTGTTCCAAATAGAAGTAGCGCAAGTGTCGCGAAAGTTAGCCATTTGTCATATCCAGCGACGCTTCCCAACATTCGCCGGGTGCGCGGGCGAGTCCGATAAGTGGTCATGGTTTCTTCATTGCATTCTGCAAGTCAATAGTTGGGAGTCCGTTAGGTGGTGCTCCATTTGGGAAGATCGCTTTCTTGGCATCCACATTATTTCCGGTTACCCCAAAGAGCGCATTATAAATTTCTTTGACTCCAACGGCGGAGGTTCCGGCGCCATATCCCCCTTGGCTCACCATCATCACGACAGCATATTCGGGTTTATTCGATGGGGCATAAGAGGCGAACCAGGAGGTCGGATCTTTCATTGTTCCGTTGGCATTTCGACCTTGAACCTGCCCGGTACCGGTTTTACCACTGACCTGAATTGGGTAATTGCTAAAGACTCCGGAGGCAGTGCCCATTGTTGCCACGGATCGTAGGGCGGCATGGAGGAAACCAAGCGTGCTGGGTGAGGCTGGAATTTTGCCGTTAACTAATGGTGTGAACTCTTTAAGAAGGGTTCCGTCAGACTTCACAACTGCTCGTGCTACCTCGGGCTGGTAAAGCGTTCCTCCATTCGCAATTGCAGCATAAATATCAGTCATCTGAATTGGTGTCATCAGCACATCTCCCTGCCCAATCGCGAAGTTGATCGCATCTCCAGCGCGGACCATGTATCCGTCAGTGCAATCCTCTTTTGCGATCGATATCAGGAATGGAGTGAGGTCTACAGGTCGTGCACGTGAGGAGTAATTGCAATAGAAATTCTTATTAGCTTTGTAATAGGACAATTTCCAGGTGCGATCAGGTAACCGACCGGAAGCTTCAGAGGGCAGGTCAATTCCCGTCGGTTTGCCTACACCGAACGCCGAGGCATTCTTAAAGAAATAATCTTTGGGGTTACCCGAAGGTCTTAGCCCACCGTCTTTTACCCACTGGTCATAGCCAATTTGATACCAGATGGTGTCACAGGAGACCGCAATCGCTCTTTGGAGAGACATTTCTCCCTGTACTTTTGTATCATCGTTATGAAATTTCTGGTTTCCAAATTTAATCGAGTACGGACAACTGTAATTTGCGTTGACGTTGTATCCGGCATGTGTTGCAGCCGCAACTGAGAGAACTTTAAAAGCGGATGCTGGAGCATATGTTCCATCTAGTGCGCGTGAGAGGGCGGGTACCCCATCGGCTTCACTAAATAACGCTTGAGCCTGCGTAGTAGTTAAACCCTTCTGCCATATGTTTGGGTCATAGGTTGGATAAGAGGCCATGGCAAGAATTCGTCCCGTGTGCACATCCATCACAATCGCCGCTCCAGAATCACCTCTGTATCCTTGGGCACGTGCACTCAACACACTACTGGCCAGCGCTTGTTCCGTTACGGCTTGCAATTTCGCGTTGATATTTGTCACTAAGTTATTTCCTGCGACCGGAAGTGAAGTAGTGGAAGTACTCGTGACATTCTCTCTCCGATCCACAATGACCGTTTTTATCCCGGCAATCCCTTGCAGATATTGGTCATATTGAAACTCAAGACCAGTCTTTCCAATTGATTGATTGGAGTAGTACTGCCTATTTGAATTTGCTAAATCCTGCGCGCTCACCGATCCGACATAACCCAGGATGTGGGCTGCATTCTCACCACCCAAAGAAGGGTAACTCCTAATCGGAACTGGTATGGCGGTGATTCCCTTAAAAATGTCGGGATTTTCTAAAATCTTAAGCGCTTGCGCTTCTGTTGCCTCTTTAGTTACAGGCACTGGTTGGTACAAAGTTCCGTTCCAACATCCTGCGCGTTTACCTACTGGTAATTCACCACACAATCGCGTGCGTACATATAGATCTCGATACTTGATTCCCATCAACTTGGAAACAATAGTGAGAACGGCTTTACCCTTATCTGGCATTTTATCTAAAACACTTCGATCAACAGTAATCACCATCCCCGGTCTATCCATAGCTAATGGCAATCCCGTATCGTCAACAATCGCACCACGTACCGCCGGAGTGACAACGTCTCTACTTTGAATATTAAGTGCGGCATTATGATATTTAAGTCCCGCCGCTACTTGAAGGTAAAAGAGACGGCCCAGCATTGCCAGCATCAGCGAGAGAACAAGTGCCTGAACCACAATCAAATTAAGCCGAGAGCGTTGACTCATAATCTCTCTCTTTCGGTAAGTGCATACTCACGGACGCGTTCTATTGCGGGCAGGAATATTGGGGTAAATACGATCGTCCAAATCAAATTTCCAACCACTACTAAGCCATCGTGGGAAAATGAACCGTTCTGTTCACCTAACAAAGTACCAAATCCCAAGTAGACAATAAGTGAGAGTGTGACTCCGCCAGTTACAAAAAGAACGAAGGTTATTGGTGAACTAGTAAGGTCTGCAATCGAGCTACGATTTGCTGCAAAGAGATACCCAATGATTGTAAGAATCAAAGCCCATTGACCAAATGGCGCATTTGATGTTGGGGATAAATCCAAAACGATACCTGCCAAGAATCCAGTAATGAGCGCACCATTGTGATCTTCAAATGCAATGAGCGAGATTGCAATTGCAAGGTATAAAGAAAATCCAGAAATAGGGAAGTGGATTAGGGAGACTGCCGACTCTTGCAGAACAAAGAGTGCAAAGAAAAAACCAAGAGTAGAAATAATGCGAACCGGGCTCATAATTTACTTCTTTGGCTTAGCTGTTGGGGTAATAACCGGTGCTGCAGTCGAAGTTGCGCTGGGAGTAGCAAATGGAATTGGAGCTGCAGTCACGTATACGGTCACTCTAGGGTTCGGGGTTGGTACTAGCGGCACTCTGGGAGCAGAGGTTGGGGCGCTTAGTACTACCGATACGATGCCCAGGTCATTTAAATTAGCGAATGAATTGACGGTGGCGGTCTGAGTTAAAGATGCAGCCGAGTCATCCACTCCAACCACAACGCCAACAGGAACCCCAGGAATAAATGGCCTATTCCCATCTGAACCATTCGTTATGAGGGTGTCTCCCGTCTTTATTTGACCAGCCGGATCTAATAGTGTCAAGGAGTAACTCGTAGTACCTCCCCCCGAGAGAATGCCAACGCTCTGGCTACGTGCGATCCGTACCCCGACTTTAAAACTTGGGTCACTAATGAGTAACACAATTGCAGAACTACCAGTAGTGGACTTAACTACTCCAATCAATCCGTTCTCAGAGATAACGGTCATATTTGCGCGGATACCACTAGAACTTCCAGCGTCAAGAGTAATCGTCTGCGAAAAACTCGATGCAGATCCGCGGGCAATCACCCGGGCTGAGGCCACCTTAAAGTTGCCGCGCCCTGCTAAATCGAGGACAGCCTTTAATTGTGTCAGTTGTCCTTTGATATCAACGTTCATCGCCAACGCACTTTTTAATAATTTATTTTGAGCGAGCTCTCGTTGTAACTCAGAGTTTGTCCTACCGAAATTCTTCACATCACTCAAGAATCTTCCCACAGGAGAAAATATCGAGGAGACGCCCCTTTGCACTGGTGAAAGGATTGTTTGAGTAACGGAGCGAGATCCCTTAGTGAGGCTGACACCACGTAAATCTAAGGTGATAAGAAAGAGCGCAGTTACAAGCAAAATGACGAGAAGTAACCGAGAACGATTACCTCCGCCACGAGCCATAGATTTCCTTTGCTTAACTTTGATAAAGAGTGATACAAATTAGCGAGTTGTCGAGTTGTCGAATTGTCGAATTAACGACGTGGCTCTGAAATTAAAACCTTCTCGAGCGCTTCGAACTCCTCTACACATTTTCCTGATCCTTCAGCGACTGCTTGCAATGGACGCTCACAGATGTGAACCGGCATTCCGGTTTCAACGCGTAAGCGTTCGTCGAGACCACGCAATAGCGCCCCGCCGCCCGTGAGGACAATTCCACGATCCATGAGATCACTAGCGAGCTCAGGTGGAGTTTTATCCAAAGTGCTCTTCACTGCGTTCACGATCTGGTTGACGGGCTCTTCCAGAGCCTTGCGAATCTCCTCAGCAGATACAAAAATAGTTTTAGGTAAACCAGTTGCAAGATCACGTCCGCGAATTTCAGCATCCAGTTCACCGGGAAGCTTGTAGGCAGAGCCAATAGCCATCTTGATCTCCTCCGCAGTGCGCTCACCCAGAAGCAGTGAGTACTCGCGTTTAACCCAATCAATGATGGCCTGGTCTAACTCATCGCCCCCGATACGGATTGAGAGCGAGACGACAATTCCGCCTAAGGAAATAACGGCAACCTCAGTTGTGCCGCCACCAATATCAACGACCATATTTCCTGTTGGTTCATGAATTGGAAGGCCAGCGCCGATAGCGGCAGCCATTGGCTCTTCAATGATATAAACCTTGCGCGCGCCAGCCGCGTAACCAGCATCCTTTACCGCACGTTGCTCAACTCCCGTGATTCCTGAGGGGACACAAACCACTATGCGTGGCTTAGCCAAATATCGACGACGATGAACCTTCTGGATGAAGTAGCGAAGCATGCGTTCAGTTGTATCAAAGTCAGCAATCACGCCATCTTTGAGAGGGCGGATGGCGACGATATTTCCAGGTGTGCGACCAATCATGCGCTTCGCTTCAGTTCCAACTGCCAGAATTGCACCCGTATCTTGGTTTATGGCAACCACGCTTGGCTCATTGAGCACAATACCGCGACCACGAACGTAGACCAGGGTGTTTGCAGTTCCTAGATCAACTGCCATGTCGCGACCGATGAATGACATACGGCTCGGCTTTTGTTTGCTCACTAGAGACCTTTCTTAAAGCTCAGGGAAGAAAATGGAGATTTCACGATCTGCCGATTCGACAGAATCAGATCCGTGAACGATGTTTTGAACAACCTTTGTTCCTTGATCACAGGCCAAGTCACCACGGATAGTTCCAGGATCCGCAATAGTGGGATCGGTTACTCCGGCTAATTTTCTAAAACCTTCAATGACGCGATTCCCTTCGGCAACCACAGCGACGATTGGACCCGAAGACATAAATTCAACCAGTGGTTCGAAGAAAGGTTTGCCTTCATGTTCCGCATAATGACGTTCTAAAATTGCGCGATCCGCATTCATCATCTTTAGAGCAACGATTGTGTAACCCTTCGTCTCAATTCGAGATAGAACCTCCCCCAGCAGATTGCGCTTTACGCCATCTGGTTTCACCAAAATCAGGGTTCTTTCCATAAGCCAAGTGTATTAGGTACTTAGGAGAGCGAAGAATCGTCGTAAATTTCCGGAAATTACTCGGACTTGGGTGCTAAAGGTGGGTTGGCCAGGAGTTTGGCTCGAATGGCTTCACCTTTTCGACCGATCACATAGGCACTCACCCAAAGCACAGAAAAAAGGACTCCCAGGAAATACATCGCGGGGACGACAACTCCATAAGCAATGAGAGAGATTTGCCATAACGTGCCCACATACCAGCCGGTCATTCGCTTCATCGCGCCTACGGTGAGCAAGATTGCAAAGGCAAGCAGAGCCCCCAATGAAAGAGCCAGCGCTCCGTGTTTCTCCATGGCAATCAGTAATGCAAATCCCATAACCAAAAACTCCATGGCAAGAACGGCCGAGCCCAAGGCTCTCACTCCACAAACTCCTCAATACCGGCGATTGATCGAATAATTGCCCGACTCTCACCCGCAGTCACTACCGAACCTGCTATAACTACTGCTGAGATCCCATCACTAACTTGGTTGATCAACGTGCACTGCTCCATCGCGTATGAAATGGCACTGCGCAAGTCAGATTCTTTATAGACGCGCTCGGCTCCAAAAATTGGAAGTGCCAATTCAAAGAGCGCGTCCACGGGAAGTGCGCGATCTGATGAACTTTGAGTGAGTACTAGCCGATCGATTATTGGCTCAAGTTCCTGAAGAACACCGACCACATCTTTATCTCCGAGGATTGCCACTACTCCGAAAATGGATTCGAAATCAAATTCCTTTGCAAGGGTCTGCGCTAAGGCGCGAGCTCCATGTGGATTGTGAGCCGCATCTACTATAACTGTGGGATCACGATAAAGAATTTCTAAGCGACCGGGAGAATCAACATTTGCAAATGCGCGGCGCACAATTTCTTCGTCTAACTGAACTCCAACAAATGCTTCAACTGCAGCCAAAGCAACTGAGGCATTAATCGATTGGTGTGCTCCGTAGAGTGGAAGAAAAATATCTTCATACAAACCGAAGACTCCTCTAATGGTCAAAAGTTGGCCACCAACCGCGAGGTCACGTTTTACCACGGAAAACTCGACTCCCTCCCGATATGGGATTGCCGCGCGCTCAACTACTCGGCTTGTGAGCACGGTGGCCGCTTCGACTGGCTGAGCGGCAATAACAACGTGAGATTCAGGCTTAATAATTCCCGATTTTGTTTCTGCGATCTCCCTGATGGTGTTACCCAAATACTCCTGATGATCAAGCCCAATTGGGGTTATAACCGAGACCTGGCTTAAGACTACATTTGTAGCGTCCCACTCACCGCCCATGCCCGCTTCAATTACCGCGACATCAACAGGGAACTCTGCGAACGCTACGAAAGCCAGGGCAGTCATTGCTTCAAAGAAGGAGATGGGATGACTCTGTCTGGAATCTATGAGATCTAAGTAAAGCGCGAGATCGTTATAGGTGGCGATCATTCCTTCGGGTGGAATAGGAAGGCCGTTGATCGAGATTCTCTCTAAGAAACTTTCTAAGTGCGGGCTAGTGAAACGTCCCGTTCGATATCCCAATTCGCGCAACAATGTGTCGATCATTCGCGCAGTAGTTGTCTTGCCATTTGTTCCCGCGATATGAATAGTCGGATAAGAAAGTTGAGGACTACCTAAAATGTCACACAGCGCGGCTATCCGTTCGAGTGAAGGTTCGATTCGAGTCTCTGGCCACCGCTTCAATAACGCTTCATAAATTAAATCGAGTACCACTAAATCTTCAGGTGAGGTCATAGTCGTCTCATCCGGAAGGCAACGCAGCTAACGCCGCTTCGATTCGAAGAATTTCTGCTGAAGTAACTTCCAAACGTTCTCGGATCTCGGTGACAACTTCAAGTGGTGCCTTTGCCATAAATCCTTCGTTCTCTAATTTCAC
>JAYVUF010000031.1:0-2759 GCA_043788135.1 Actinomycetes bacterium | reverse complement strand
GCGCAGTGGAGCAATTAAAAGTAAGGAGAAGTTTATTTACCAAGTAACTTCTCACGATATTGGTAGTGATTTGGGAGAAGCAGCAACTGTTCTGCAATTCTCTAGCGCTTTCTGCTCCCCTTGTCGCATCACTCGGAGCATCCTCACTTCAGTGATAGAACATTTTCCTAAAATAAAGCACGTGGAGATTGATGCCGAAAAACATCTCGATTTGGTAAGGCGCTTAAAGATTCTACAAACACCCACGACTCTCTTTTTAAATTCTGCCGGGAAAGAGATCGCACGCGCTGTTGGTGCACCGAAACGCGATCAAGTAATCAGCGCTCTACAAAATATCTAAATTACTTGAGGAGCAAAACACCATGATTGATGCCCGCGGTCCCCGTTGGTCAGCTGGGTTGACCTCAATTGTTCTGATCATCGCTCTGGTTACTCGCTCCCCGATTGTCATAGCTATTCAGCTGGTGCAATTTGGAATTGGTGCATTTGCCGGTCCACCTAAGTCGCCTTATGCCTGGCTTTATAAGCGCTTGGTTCAACCCAGACTTTCAAAGGAGTTCGACTCCGAAGATGTCAGGCCTCCACAATTTGCCCAATTGGTCGGATTCGTTTTTGCTCTTATTGCGACGGCGGGAGCCCTTACTCATACCTGGCCCGTCTTTACAGTGGCGACGGCCTTCGCGCTTTTTGCGGCATTTTTGAACTCGGCATTTGGATACTGCCTCGGGTGCAAGATCTACCTCTTGGGGCTTCGTTTCCGCCGGGTCTAGAGTGAGGGCATGAAAAGCCTCAACAACTTCATCGCTGGATCCTCTACTCCATCCACCTCTGGTGCGACTTCGGAGATCATCAATCCCTCCACGGCAACGCCTTACGCGACCGCCCAACTCTCAAATGCGGCCGACGTTGATGCCGCTCTTAGCGCTGCATCAACCGCCTTCCAAGAATGGCGCGAGACCACTCCTGCCGAGCGGCAACGAGCGCTCCTTAAGATCGCCGATGCTCTGGAATCTCGAGCAGAAGAGATAGTTGCAATTGAGTCGGAGAACACCGGTAAGCCAATCGGGTTGACGATGTCGGAAGAAGTTCCACTCATGATCGATGAGATTCGATTCTTCGCGGGAGCAGCTCGCCACTTGGAGGGAAAGTCTGCGGGCGAATACATGCGCGGTATGACTTCATTTGTGCGCCGTGAACCGATCGGCGTCTGCGCTCAAATTACGCCCTGGAACTACCCAATGATGATGGCAGTCTGGAAATGGGCACCAGCGATTGCCGCTGGAAACACTGTGGTCTTAAAACCAAGTGATACAACACCCGCATCTACTTTATTTATGGCTGAGGTATTGTCAGAGTTCTTGCCATCTGGAGTATTTAACGTGGTCACTGGAGATCGCAATACCGGCAGGTTGTTGGTTGAACATAAAATCCCAGCGATGGTCTCAATCACGGGTTCGGTTCGCGCTGGTATGGAAGTTGCTCAAGCTGCCAGTACCGATCTCAAGCGCGTTCACCTCGAACTTGGTGGCAAAGCTCCCGTAGTTGTATTTGCGGATGCTGACTTGGAATCCGCAGCGGCTGCGATTGCGCTGGCAGGATATTTCAATGCAGGTCAAGATTGCACGGCAGCAACTCGTGTTTTAGTGGAAGCGAAGGTCTACGAGAAGTTTGTAGCGCTACTGGCCGATCAAGCCAACAACGAAGTAAAGACCGGTGCGCCGGGAGAAGATGTTCTCTACGGTCCGCTCAATAACAGCAATCAGTTGGCGCGAGTACAAGGATTTATGGAGCGCGCTCCGAAGCATGTAGAGATCGTGGCAGGTGGAACCACAGTTGATCGCGCTGGATATTTCTTTAACCCAACCGTTATTGCAGGGGTCGAGCAGAACGATGAACTAGCCCAGAGTGAGATTTTTGGTCCAGTTATAACTGTGCAGAAATTTAGTGATGAGGCGCAGGCGATCGAATTCGCTAACGGCGTTCCTTATGGTTTGGCCTCCAGCGTCTGGACCACAAGCCATGGACGCGCCATGCGGATGGCAAAGGCGCTGGATTTTGGAGTCGTATGGATCAATACCCATATTCCATTTGTTTCGGAGATGCCGCACGGTGGTTTCAAACATTCGGGATATGGCAAAGATTTATCGGCCTATGGCTTTGAGGATTACACCCGCATCAAGCATGTGATGACCAACCTCAACGGGTAAGGTTTTGCCATGCAAAACCGCTTCCCCATCTTTGATGTGGCGCCAGCTGTTCACTTCGGTGAAGAGTTAATCCCTACTAAAGCGATTGCTAACGAATCAATCAATGTGCGGGCGACAGTTATTCGCGAAGGTCATGATGGACTCTTAGTCGAAGCGGTCCTACTTGATTCCCAGGGAGTAGAGGTATCTCGCTCCCCCATGCGCGAGTACTGGCCAGGCACTGATCGCTATGAAGCGGAAGTTCGTCCCACCTCTGTAGGGATGTGGAGCTTTTATATTGAAGCGTTGAGTCCAGATCGCGAACTCTCATCGCAATCATCGTTGTTTCCGATTTATGCCGAACTAGATCGTGCCCTGGTTGGCGCTTGGTATGAGTTCTTTCCACGCAGTGAAGGTGCCACGCTTAGTAAAAATGGCAGCATCAAGAGTGGAACATTTAAGACGGCGGAGAAATCACTGCAACGTGTAGCCAATATGAATTTCGACGTTCTCTACCTGCCGCCGATTCATCCGATCGGTCACTCCTTTCGCAAAGGGCGCAACAATTCGCTA
>JAYVUF010000030.1:0-14835 GCA_043788135.1 Actinomycetes bacterium | reverse complement strand
CTGATCGTTGGGTGGTGACTACGAGTTTTGTTCATCGCTGGGGCACCTTTGGAAACCAAACGATTGCGGAAATTAGGGATCGTTGCCTGGGTGTGGGTCATTACTCTCCATGGGCGGCTTATGGTGATTCCAAGTTGGCTGATTTGATCTTGGTCAATGAAATAGAGCGCCGCCGAGTGGCTCGGGGATATGGAGCGATCCCACTTGCTACTCATCCTGGTTGGGCGAGAACCAATTTATTCAAGAACCCCACTAAGGCCCACCCGATTTCGCAATTGAGTGACATGGTTGCAGGAAAGTTTGCTCAAACTGGGGCCGAGGGAGCGCTTCCTTTGCTTTGCGCCGCGACGTTGGCGGGAATCAGCCACACCGGATTTCTGGGGCCAGATGGCTTATTCGAGTTAAAGGGAAGCCCCAAATTCACGAAAGGTAAAGCGCTGGCATATGACCAGCAGCTTGCAAGCAATCTCTGGCAGGTGGCGGAAGAGTTGACCGGTGTGACATGGGAGAATGCGCCTCATGCATGAGGCTTACGACGTCCAAGGAATTCAAGAGAAGTGGCTGCCGGTTTGGGATCAGATAGAACCATTTAAATCTGGGCGTGTGGATGATCCACGCCCCAAGAAGTATGTCTTGGATATGTTTCCCTATCCTTCGGGGGACTTACATATGGGTCATGCCGAGGCATATGCCTTGGGAGATGTGATCGCCCGTTACTGGGTTCAAAAGGGATTTAACGTCATGCACCCGATTGGGTGGGATTCCTTTGGGCTTCCAGCCGAGAATGCAGCCATAAAGCGCGGTACCGATCCACGCGCGTGGACCTATGAAAATATTGAAGTCCAGAAAGCGTCGATGCGGCGGTACGCCTGTTCCTTTGACTGGGATCGCGTTCTGCATACATCTGACCCCGAGTATTACAAGTGGAATCAATGGTTGTTCCTTGAGATGTATAAGAAAGGTCTTGCTTATCGCAAAGACTCTGCGGTCAACTGGTGCCCTAAAGATCAAACCGTTCTCGCTAATGAGCAAGTTGTTGCGGGGCTATGTGAGCGCTGCGACACCCCGGTTACCAAGAAGAAGTTAAACCAGTGGTACCTCAAGATCACTGATTATGCCGATCGTTTACTGGACGACATGAAAACTCTTGAAGGCGCATGGCCCGAGAAAGTTTTGATGATGCAGCGCAATTGGATTGGGCGCTCGGAAGGCGCGGAAGTTACTTTCGAAATCGAAAGTCGCACTGAACCAATCACGATCTATACAACCAGGCCCGACACCTTGTATGGCGCCACTTTTATGGTAGTTGCGGTGGATAGTGCGCTCGCTGCTGAACTTGCTGCGGGTGGAACTATAGAAATTGCCTTTAACGAATATTTAGAGAAAACGCGCGCGGCGAGTGATATCGATCGATTGGCGTCAGATCGTCCCAAGAGCGGTCTTTTCTTGGAGCGTTATGCGATCAACCCAGTCAATGGTGAGAAATTGCCAATCTGGGCTTCCGATTATGTGTTAGCAGATTACGGAACTGGCGCAATCATGGCGGTGCCAGCCCACGATCAACGTGACCTCGATTTCGCGCGCGCGATGGGGCTGCCCGTGCGCGTTGTAGTTGAGACTGGCGCGGAAGATCCTTCTGTTTCGGGTGTTGCAACTTCAGGTGATGGCGCTCTGGTTAATTCGGGGTCTTTGAATGGGTTAACCAAGGAGGCGGCGATCGTTCAGATCGTTTCAGAGCTAGAGGCGAAGAAACTTGGAAAACCTGCCAAAAACTATCGTCTGCGCGATTGGTTGATCTCGCGACAACGCTTCTGGGGCACTCCGATTCCTATTATTCATTGCCCAGCATGCGGTGAGGTCCCGGTTCCAGAGGATCAACTTCCGGTGGAGCTTCCTGATGCAACAGGTTTGGACCTCAAACCAAAAGGCTCATCCCCGCTCGGTGCAGCAGAAGATTGGGTCAACGTTGCCTGCCCACAGTGCGGCGCTGCTGCAAAACGCGATGCCGACACGATGGATACTTTCTTTGACTCCAGTTGGTATTTCTTGCGGTACACCAGCGTGCAATATCACGATCGCGCCTTCGATCTCGAAGCCGTGAAAACTTGGTTGCCGGTGGATCAATATGTCGGGGGAGTTACCCACGCAATCTTGCACCTGCTCTACTCGCGCTTCTTCACCAAGGTCTTGCACGACCTGGGTTACTTGGATTTCCAGGAGCCATTCACCCGTTTGCTCAATCAAGGCATGGTCCAAATGGACGGCTCTGCCATGTCCAAATCACGAGGCAACTTGGTTCGTCTCTCTGATGAATTGGCAACCCATGGGGTAGATGCGATTCGCCTCTCGCTAGTCTTTGCGGGACCGCCAGAAGATGACATTGATTGGGCTGATGTATCGCCCAGTGGATCCTTCAAATTCTTAAATCGCGCGTGGCGTATTTCAGGTGATGTAACAAGTGAGTCGGGAGTTGATTTCACCACTGGGAATCTTGCTTTGCGCAAAATTACCGCTAAGAGCTTATTTGATATCTCATTCGCAATTGAATCGTTTCGATTCAATGTAGCGGTGGCGAGAATTATGGAACTTGTGAATGCAACTCGCAAAGCGATTGACACGGGATGTGGGGGAGCGGATCCAGCCGTGCGTGAGGCTGCCGAGACGATTGCGATCGCCCTCTCCTTGGTTGCTCCATATACCGCTGAAGAGATGTGGGGGCGTCTGGGTTACAAACCTACGGTGGCACTTGCAGGTTGGCCCACCGTCGATGAATCTTTGCTCGGTTCAGATAGCGTGACAGTAATCCTGCAGATCAGCGGAAAGATCAAGGAGCGGATCGAAGTCGCGCCTAATATCACTAGCGCCGAGTTGGAAAAGTTGGCTCTGGATAACGAAGTAATCAAGGCAGAGATAGCAGGAGCAACGATCAAGAAGATCATCACCGTTGCCCCAAAACTTGTGAACATAGTTATTTAATCCACAATAAAATTGGGAAGAATTCTGTAGTTTGGTTATTTTAAATAATCTCATCTCATGTTTGAATTCCCACAATTTAGCGATATCCAACGACGCGCCATTTATTTTGCGTTAGCAATTGCTTTGGCGGTTGGTGCGATCTTCTTCTCACTGGCACACACAAGTGCGGCTCCACCAGCTCCTACAGTGGTGACCCCGATGCCTAGTTTCATTCCCTTACCTGCACCACCTACCTTGATCGTCGTTGATGTAGCGGGAAAGGTTTTGCACCCTGGCGTTTATAAATTAAAGCAGGGTTCAAGGGTGGCCGACGCCATCAAGGCAGCGGGTAAGCAACTCAAAGGTGTCTCGTTGACCGACATAAACTTGGCCGAAGTTTTGAGCGATGGCCAACAGATTATCGTTGGTAATCCACCGGTGAGTTCTACCTCATCCAAATCCAAATCTAGATCTAAGTCCAAGATGGCTGGCGCGGCGAAGAGCAAAATCACTACGGGAACTATCAATATAAATAGCGCAACGGTGGCTCAATTCGAGCAGTTGCCAGGAGTTGGTGCGGTGATGGCGGCGCGCATTCTGGCGTATCGCACTGCGCATGGAGCCTTTGCCACGATAGATGACTTAACCAAGGTGAGTGGAATGGGTAAAAGTAAATTCGCGAACCTAAAAAGCTTCGTCCGGATCTAGCACTTCTCTTTGTTGGGCTAGCGCTCTGGATTGGAGCAGCCGGTGTCGGTTTGGTTGACCGAGTATGGCTATTCCTATTCTTTCCAATCTCGGTTTGGTTGATTTGCTGGCATCGCAGAAGTGCTCCGGTTTTAATTTTGGCGCTCTTGGCGGGTGCGGGGCTAATGGCTCTGCATCTGCGAGCACTGGAGACGAGTGTGGTGGCTTCTCTACTCGATAAAAAAATCTCGGTGCAGATCGTTGCCTCGATCGGGAGTGATCCAAAACTTGGTGAACCCAAGCAGATGGGGAGTTATCTCAAACCTGCCACCACCACTGCATTAATCAGTGTGATTTCCATCAGAATAAAGAGAATTCTCTATGCGACTCATATTCCCTTACGCATAACAACCGCGCAACACCTCACCGCTTTACCTGGCAGTGTCATCTCGTGTTCTGGAATTTTGTACTCAACTTCCGAAAAACGAGTTGCAGGTTTATTTGCTGAGCACGGTGCAATCGCGATAGTGCATGGCGCTGGAAGTATCGGGCGAATAACAGGTGCAATCCGCGGTGACTTTCGCGCAATTGCCCTGCGAGTTGGTGGGGCGAGTGGCGCGTTGATTCCAGGTCTGGTCTTGGGAGATACCTCCCTCGAGACGCATACCTTTGTGAACGATATGTTGTTATCTGGTCTTACTCATCTCACAGCCGTGAGTGGTGAGAACTTTGCGATTATTGCCGCATTTATGTTGTGGCTCTTGCAATGGATTATTCCCAATCTGCGGGCGCGGCTAATTATTTGCGCCTTCGTATTGGTTGGATTCATTTTTTTAGTCCGCCCCTCACCATCTGTACTTCGAGCTACGGTGATGGTGAGCGTGCTCTTAATTGCTAAGGCACGGGGAGTTAGATCCTCGGCACTTGCAGCGCTTGGTTTAGCTATCGCACTTCTAATACTTATTGACCCATTCGAAGCGACAGATCCGGGCTTTGCTCTATCGGTAGCGGCGACGGCGGGAATCCTCTTGCTCTTTGAACCCGTCACGCTCTGGCTACAAAGGTTTGTGCGCTACCGCAGGCTGGCCGAACTACTTGCGATATCGATTTCCGCCAACCTGGTCTGCACTCCTCTTACCATTGCGATCTCGGGTCAATTTTCAATTATGTCACTTCCTAGTAATTTCTTTGTCGAACCCGTAGTCGCTCCGATCACCATCGTGGGTTTTTTAGCCGCCCTGATCTCACCTTTCGCCTCTGACCTCGCTTATATTATGACGCTCACTCAAAAGCCGCTTTCTGCGGTAGTCGTCTGGGTGGCAACTAATTTTGCCAAAGTTCCAGTAATTCATCTGGATAAAGGATTCAAGGGAGGCGCCGTTGGGGTCCTGGTCCTGACTTGTGGGTGGATCGCTTTAAGATGGCGCTCGTGGGGATCACTCTGATTCAAGGGCCGGAAGAGCTCTTGGCCGACCGTGCGATTTCCGATGCCATGAGCGCCTCACAGGGGGCGACCCTCACTCAACTTTCTGCTGATACTTTGGAACTCGGTCAAATAACAGATTGCTTATCGCCCTCCCTCTTTGGGGACGCTCGGCTCATCGTTATTAAAGGGGTGCAGGATTTAGCAGCGGAGTTAGCTGAGGAGATCACCTTCTATCTAGAGAATCCGGATCATGCCGTGGAATTGATTCTCTGGCACAAAGGAGGAGTAAAGGGCAAATCGCTCTTGGAGAAGATCAAGAAGTACCAGCACACACTGGTTACAGCCGAGGCGCTCAAAAAAGAGAGCGATAAATCTGACTTTGTGCACGCCGAGTTCGCCCGATTTAGCCGAAAAATCTCTATAGATGCAGTTCAGGCTTTAGTTGATGCGCTTGGTTCTGATATGCGCGAACTCTCAGGAGTCTGTTCTCAGCTAGCCACTGATGTGGGGGCGGGAGCGCTGATATCCGTCGCTGACGTTGCTAAGTTCCAACAAGGCAGAATCGAATCCACGGGATTTGATGTAGCAGATGCGGCCTTAGAGGGCAGAACCGATCAAGCTCTCGTGACGCTGCGCCAAGCGCTCCAAACGGGGGTGGATCCAGTCATGATTATTTCGGCTATGGCCAGTTCACTCCGGGCACTCGCCAAAGTTTCGGGGGCAAACCGCGGAGCAAAATCTTTTGAGTTGGCTGGAGCGCTGGGTTTGTCGCCGTGGCAGATCGATAAGGCTCGCCGCCAGTTGGCTGGATGGACTCCGGCCACTTTGGCTGCAGCGGTTATCACTTTGGCGCAGGCCGATGGTGAAATAAAGGGAGCCGCCTCCGACCCAATTTACGCTCTAGAGCGCAGCGTCATAATCATCTCGCGCTCAAAAGCCCATTCCAAGTAGCAATATCCCATTCCAAGTAGCAATATCCCATTCCAAGTAGCAATATCCCATTCCGAGTAGCAATATCCCATTCCAAGTAGCAATATCCCACTCCGAGTAGCAATATCCCATTCCAAGTAGATTGTCAGTTCGAAGATATTCTCCATTTGAGCCTATGACCTTCTCGCTGGTAGCCTTCGCTCCTGCAAGTCACCATCGTGGCTAGCTCTCAGATGTTTTATAAAAGAAGAAAGCAGTCAAATAAGTGGCAAATATTAAGTCTCAGATCAAGCGCATCAAGACCAATGAAAAGTCTCAGTCACGTAACAAGTCTGTTCGCTCATCGCTGAAGACCGCCATCCGTCGTTTCAAGGATGCCGTTGCCACCGGAGATGTCACAAAGACTGCCGAAGAACTTCGCGCCGCATCAAAAGCGTTAGACATTGCAGTGTCAAAGGGCGTTATTCACGCTAACTCTGCTGCAAATAAGAAGTCTGCTTTGGCAAAAACTGCCAACAAGACTTCCGCCAAATAACTTCTCACGCCCGGCGTACCGGCTAAGCCATGCCAGCGATTCCACTAGCAAAGGCCCCACAACCCTCATTCACTAATCCTGCCCAAATTCGAAATTTCTGCATCATTGCTCATATCGATCACGGAAAATCAACGCTCGCGGATCGCATGCTTGGAATTACCGAAGTTGTGGAGCTGCGCAACATGCGCGCGCAATATCTCGATCGCATGGATATTGAACGCGAACGTGGAATCACGATTAAATCGCAAGCGGTTCGTCTCCCGTGGCGTTCTGGCTTAGATAATCAGGAATATATCCTCAACATGATAGATACGCCCGGCCATGTGGACTTTACTTACGAAGTTTCGCGCTCACTCGCTGCCTCTGAAGGGGCGGTTTTACTGGTGGATTGCGCGCAAGGAATCGAAGCTCAGACCCTCGCTAATTTATATCTGGCGATGGAGAACAACCTCACCATCATTCCAGTGCTCAATAAAATTGATCTACCTGCGGCGCAGCCCGAAAAGTTTGCTGAGGAGTTAGCAAAGCTCATTGGATGTGAACCAGAAGATTGTCTTAGGGTTTCGGGGAAGACTGGCGCCGGCGTATCAGAGCTGCTCGATCAAATCGTAAAACAAATTCCTGCTCCGATGGGTGATGTGAACGCTCCCACCCGCGCGCTTATATTTGACTCGGTTTATGACACTTATCGTGGAGTAGTTACTTACGTTCGCGTAGTTGATGGACATCTTTCAACCCGCGATCAAATCCAAATGTTCTCAACTGGAGTGCGTCACGAAATGCTAGAGATAGGCGTTATCTCTCCAGAACCCGTTGTATCTAAGGGTTTGGGAGTTGGTGAAGTTGGCTACGTAATTACAGGCGTAAAAGATGTGCGCCAATCTCGCGTCGGTGACACGATCACGACTCATAACAATCCTGCGAAGGTAGCGCTCGCTGGATACAAAGATCCGCGTCCAATGGTTTTTTCGGGGCTCTTCCCGATTGATGGCGCAGACTTTCCGCTCCTGCGCGAAGCGCTCGATAAATTGCAACTCAACGATGCCGCACTGGTCTATGAACCAGAAAGCTCCGCTGCTCTAGGGTTTGGATTTCGTTGTGGCTTTCTAGGTCTTTTACATATGGAGATCGTGCGTGAACGTTTAGAGCGCGAATCGAATCTGACCCTAATTTCAACCGCTCCTAACGTCGTTTATTCAGTGACTACTGGTGATGGCCAAGTTTTGACAGTCACGAACCCATCAGAATATCCAGATGGCAAGATCGAAAAAGTGGAAGAACCAATCGTGCGTTCCACAATTTTGGCTCCCGCAGAATTCATTGGAACCATTATGGAACTTTGCCAAGAGCGACGCGGAGCGCTGTTGGGAATGGACTATTTGTCGGAGGATCGCATTGAGATTCGCTACAC
Source organism: Actinomycetes bacterium (assembly GCA_043788135.1). Lineage (GTDB taxonomy): Bacteria > Actinomycetota > Actinomycetes > Nanopelagicales > Nanopelagicaceae > PALSA-747. The sequence continues at coordinate 6,891 of JAYVUF010000030.1, read as the reverse complement.
CTTGCCACTCGCCGAGATCGTCTTTGACTTCTTTGACCAACTCAAAAGTCGCACCCGCGGCTATGCATCACTGGATTACGAACCAATTGGTGAAGCTGAGGGAGATCTAGTCAAAGTGGATATCTTGTTACAAAGTGAGAAGGTAGATGCTTTCAGCGCCATTGTTCATAAAGATAAGGCATATGCCTATGGAACGATGATGACGGGAAAATTGCGGGAATTGATTCCAAGGCAGCAGTTCGAAATTCCCATTCAGGCTGCTATCGGTGGTCGCATCATTGCTCGTGAGAGTATTCGCGCCATTCGTAAAGATGTTCTGGCTAAATGTTACGGAGGAGATATCTCCCGTAAACGCAAACTCTTGGAGAAACAAAAAGAGGGTAAGAAGCGCATGAAGATGGTGGGAAGAGTTGAAGTACCGCAAGAAGCATTCGTTGCAGCACTTACCACTGATTCAGATATTGATAAGGCAAAGGCCAAGGCCAAAGAGCGCGAATGAGTAAACTCGCCTTCTACGTACATATCCCGTACTGCGTGAGGCGATGTGGTTACTGTGACTTCAACACTTATACCCCTGCAGAACTTTCGATCTCAACTGATCTTTCGAAAACTTCAAAGACATATATTGACCTCTTGATACGAGAGATCGAATTTGCTCGCCAATCATCGGACGCGCAGTCGGTCCCTACAATATTTTTTGGGGGGGGAACACCTACGCTGATGGAGAGCAGAGATTTGGGCAGAGTGATCTCCAGTATTGGGTCTCACTTTGAGTTGGCACGAGATGCCGAGATAACTACTGAGGCAAATCCCGACACAGTAACAAAAGAGAAATTGGTCGAACTTCGAGAAGCAGGTTTTAATCGCATCTCATTTGGAATGCAATCAGCTGTTCCACATGTCTTGCAATCGCTAGACCGTACTCACAATCCAGAAAACGTTCATAAGGCAACCACTTGGGCGCGCGAAGCGGGATTTGCTGAAGTCAGCGTTGACTTAATTTATGGAATTGCGGGGGAGTCCATGAGTGATTGGGAGTTGACGGTAGATACAGCGCTGGCACTGCCGATTAGCCATATCTCGGCTTATGCCTTGATTGTAGAAAATGGCACCAAATTAGGAGCGCAGGTTAAGCGCGGTGACGTTGTCATGCCCGATGATGATCAGACCGCAGATAAATATTTGCTCGCGGATGAAAAATTTAGGGCCGCTGGCTTTGATTGGTATGAACTCAGCAACTGGTCTAAGCCAGGTTCAGAGTGTCGCCACAATATTGCATATTGGAGCGGTGATAACTGGTGGGGAGCAGGCGCCGGGGCCCACTCACATATCGATGGGCGTAGATTTTGGAATGTGAAACATCCTGCTGCTTACTCGCAAAGAATCAGCGATTCTGGCGGCGCCGTGGCCGATCAAGAGATCCTGAGCGATTCGCAGAAGCGAAGTGAAGAGATTATGTTACAGATCAGGCTCGCGACTGGAATTAAGCGCGAATCATTATCTGCCGGGGAGCAAAATTCGCTAACTCCATTTCTGGGCGATGGTCACTTATTGAGCGGCGCCTGGGAGTGCGGAAACGTGGTTCTGAGCGCTACCGGGCGACTTATCGCCGATCGAATCGTGCGCGAAATACTGTTGTAGTAGATTTAGAAAATTATGCAAGAGCGCCAGTTAGAAATCCTTCGTGCCATCGTGGATGAATATGTTGCGACCCAAGAACCCGTAGGTTCTAAATCGATCGCGGAGCGACACCCCATGGGCGTTTCCCCTGCGACGATCCGCAACGATATGGCGATTTTGGAAGATGCTGGCCTTATCACGCAACCTCACACCAGTGCCGGTCGAATTCCAACTGATACTGGTTACCGTCTCTTTGTTGATAAGTTGGCGCAGATCAAACCACTCTCTATCGCGGAGCGGCGCGCCATCGAAACTTTCCTCTCTCACGCATATGACCGCGATGACCTCTTCATCCGCACTGCCAAACTTTTAGCTCAACTCACCAAGCAAGTTGCTGTCATTCAATATCCTGATGAAAACAAAGTTGTATTGGCTGGAACTGCAAACTTGGCTCGCAGCAACGCCATGGAAACTGTAGCTTCAATTTTTCCTATATTGGAGGCGCTAGAGGAGCAGGTAATTTTGCTGCGCTTGCTAGCCGACACAAATCAATATGTGCAGGTCCGTATTGGCAATGAACAACCCGAGAAAAGCTTGCAAACCACCTCGCTAATTAGCGTTGGCTACGGAATTGAAGGACAATCTGCTGGTGCACTGGGAGTAATCGGTCCGACCAGAATGGACTATGCCCAGACCATCGCGACGGTAAATGCCGTTGCTCGATATATTGGAACGTTTCTAGGGGGAACAAAGATTGGCTGATCTCTACGAAACACTGGGAGTCCACCGCGACTCATCATTTGATGAGATCAAGAAGGCGTATCGCAAATTGGCTCGGGAGTACCATCCCGATGTTAACCCTGATCCAAGTATCAAAGATAAATTTAAGGAGATTACAGCTGCCTATGAAGTGTTGAGTGACTCCACAAAACGCCAGAGATATGACAGTGGTGGCACCTCCTCGCAGTTTGGGGGAGGAGCCCAGAACTTTGGCTTCGGTGACATCATGGATGCCTTCTTTGGTGGAAGCGGAGGAGTTCGGGGACCGCGCTCACGGGCGCGAGCTGGGCAAGATGCGCTCATAGGCGTGGAGCTGGATCTGGAAGAGATTTGCTTTGGAGCCGAGCGCGAACTCAGCGTCGAAACCGCAATTCGTTGCGGCAAATGTGGAGGAACGGGTTGCGCAGATGGCTCCAAACCTGCGACCTGCGGAATCTGCAAAGGTCGTGGTGAGATTCAACAGGTAACTCGTTCATTTATCGGCAATGTAATGACTAGTCGTCCCTGCAACAATTGCAGTGGATATGGCTCGGTAATTCCAACTCCATGTAACGAATGTGCTGGCGATGGGCGGGTGCGTTCCAAACGCACAATCAACGTAAAGATCCCCGCAGGCGTTGAAAACGGTAATCGCATTCATTTAGCGGGACAAGGTGAAGTCGGCCCCGGTGGTGGCATACCTGGTGATCTCTATGTCGAGATCCACGAAAAGCCGCATGACTATTTAATTCGAGATGGTAAAGATCTGCATGTATCCATTGCAATTTCGATGATTGCGGCGAGTATGGGTACTCAGGTAAAAATTCAAACGCTCGACGGTGAGAAGGAAATTGAGATTAAAGCGGGAGTTCAATCAGCGGAGGCGATATCGCTCAAGGGCCTGGGAATTCCAAGGTTGAGAGGCGGTGTGCGCGGAGATTTATTTGTTCACGTAGAAGTAGTAACTCCGCAAAAACTCTCACGCGAGGAGCAGGATCTGCTCAAAAAATTTGCAGAACTTCGGGGTGAGAAACCTGGAAGTTTTAAATTAAATCACCGCACAAAGGAACACCAAGACCATGGCCTCTTTGGTCGAGTGCGCGATGCTTTTAATCGGTAACTGATGCTCACGCTCTTTTTTGTCCCAGATTTAGGGACGGGTAGTTCGGTTCAGGTCAGCGGCGATGAGGCACACCATGCAATCAAGGTGATGCGAATGGAAATGGGCGAGGAAATCTTGCTCGCTGATGGAAGCGGATCTTGGGTCAGGGGTAAAGTCGAACATATTGCGAAGAAAAACTTTACCGTGAGCGTTCTTGAGCGGGGAATTGCGATTGAAGTCTTACCTGAGTTGATTGTAATTCAGGCGTTGATGAAATCTGATCGAGCTAAGGAAGCAATTGAGCTAATGACCGTTGCTGGTGCTACCAAGATCATTCCATGGCAATCTGAACGCTCGATTGCGAAATGGCAAGAGGATCTCGGCGCGAAATGGGTTGCTACTTCGATCGCGGCCGCCAAACAATCCAGGCGACTGACACTTCCAGAAATTGAGGGTCCAATAACCACAGAGCAGATTGTCAAGAGATTTGGTGGGGCATCGAACCTATTAATATTGCACGAGAGCGCAACGATCAAAATTTCTGACGCAGCGTCACATTTTTCCCCAGGCCCCATTGTGATTGTCGTAGGTCCCGAGGGTGGCATTACAGGGGAGGAGCTTGGACGTCTTGGAGCCGCTGGAGGAACTGTCGTGTTGTTGGGAAGTGAAGTCTTTCGCTCAGCCCATGCAGGTTTTGCGGCGCTTTCCGCAATTTCCGCCCTCACTGGACGTTGGTAGTAATAGGCTTTTGGAATGTGCATCTTGTGCCAGATTGTTAAGGGTGAGCTACCCGCCGATTTCTTGTATGAGAGCGCGAAAGTCATTGCCTTCAAGGATTTATTTCCACAAGCACCCACTCACATCCTGATAATTCCCCGTGAACATCACGAAAATGCGGCTGAGCTAGCAGCTGCAGATTCTGCGACACTGGCCGAGCTCTTTGTTGCGGCCGGCGAAATTGCCGCATCTAGCGGTTTAGATGGTTATCGCCTGACATTTAATACGGGGGCAAGTGCTGGTCAGAGCGTTTTTCATGCCCATCTTCATCTGCTGGGTGGAGGTGCGTTCGCATGACCGCCCGGATAACCGTAAGATTTGGAAGTAATGGACCAACCTTTAATTACCGTTCCCGTCGCCATTCCTATGGTCGCGCTAACCGGACCGCAGGATTCATACCTTCGAATCTTTGAAGCAACTTTCACCCAACTCCTTATCACCTTTCGGGGCAATGAAATATTTGTTAAGGGTGACTTGCAAGAGACCACTCAATTCGAAATTCTGGTCAAGGAGCTCCTCGTTCTCATCCGCGCCGGTCAATCCTTAAGCCTAGATGCCATCCACCATGCAATTGGAATGGTAAAGCATGTACCTGCAGATCATCCGGCTGAGATTTTATCGCACAACATTCTGAGCAATCGCGGTAAGACTATTCGTCCTAAAACTGCAAATCAAAAGCGGTATGTAGAGGCGATTGATGAGAACACCATCACATTTGGAGTTGGCCCTGCAGGCACAGGTAAGACTTACCTTGCTATGGCTAAAGCGATACAAGCTCTGCAGGCGAAGGAAGTTAATCGCATTATTTTGACTCGCCCCGCTGTAGAAGCGGGAGAACATCTGGGATTTTTGCCGGGTACGCTGCAGGAGAAGATAGATCCGTATCTCCGTCCGTTATTTGATGCGCTGCATGACATGATTGATCAAGAGTCGATCCCACGTTTGATGGAATCTGGCATAATCGAAATTGCACCACTTGCTTATATGCGTGGTCGAACACTCAATGATGCCTTCGTCATTTTGGATGAAGCTCAAAACACCTCGGCGGAGCAGATGAAAATGTTTCTGACTCGTTTAGGTTTTGGCTCCAAGATGGTTATCACTGGGGATGTCACTCAAGTGGACTTGCCGAACAGCACGACTTCAGGCCTAAAAGTTGTAGGTGAAATATTGGATGGAGTGGACGATATCTGCTTTATATACCTAGCAGCAGAAGATGTAGTTCGAAACCGTTTAGTTGGAGAGATTGTGAGCGCCTATGGCCGCTTTGACGCCTCTAAGGTAAGTAACTTCAGACCACTTCGTACATCTGGGAATGGTGATCGTTAACCGCCAATGTGGCGCCTACTATGAATATAGAACTTTCAAATGAGTCGGGAATTGCGGTAAACGATTTTGACCTTGTCAGTGTTGCAGAGTTTACGATGAAACATATGGGGCTCAATGATGGTTGCGATCTTGCTATTTCAATTGTCGATGAGAACCGTATGAGTGAACTGCATGAAGAGTGGATGGATCTTAAAGGTCCAACGGATGTGCTCTCATTTCCGATGGATGAAGTTTTACCGCATTCACCTAATCCTGGAATTGTCGGCGACATTGTTTTATGTCCACAATTTGCTGCCAAGCAAGCGCAGAACGGGTTAGAGCCAGAACTGCACCTTTTAACTATTCATGGAATCTTGCATTGTTTGGGGTACGACCACGCGGTGGATACCGAAGAGAGAATTATGTTTGAATTGCAAGAATTGATTTTGGCTAGTTGGCAGGCGCGTTGATGCTCAATAAAATTCTGCAATCGCTCAAGAAACATGGAATCACGCTACCAACGATTATTAATGATGAAGCAGATTTACGAAAGTTGGTAGATCAAGCGGGGACCCGATCGATCATCGCTGACTCCCAGCGCGAGATGATGCAATCGGTTCTTGATCTCGGAGAAACTCTGGTTCGCGAACTTATGGTTCCGCGGATGGATATCGTGTGGATCGAAGGAAATCGAACTCTGCGCCAGGGACTTTCGCTTGCACTCCGCTCGGGCTTTACTCGGATTCCTGTAATTGCTGAAAATTTAGATGATGTAATTGGAATTGCTTATGTGAAGGATTTGGCTAAGCGTGTACATGAACACCATGAGTCAGAGCAGAGCGAAACTGTGGCTCGGCATCTGCGGAGTGCGACATTTGTCCCCGAAAATAAGACTGCAGCTGATCTACTTAAAGAGATGCAACGCGATCAGAGCCATATGGCAATCGTGATTGATGAGTACGGCGGGACAGCTGGGCTGATTACTATCGAAGATATTTTGGAAGAGATTGTTGGAGAGATTGCAGATGAATACGACAGTGAGACCGAGGAGATTGAGTGGCTCTCTGAGACCCAAGCCCGGTTATCGGCACGTTTAAACCTTGATGATTTTGCCGATGCATTTAAGGTGGAGTTTGACGACAACTCCCGTGAAGATGTTGACAGCGTGGGAGGACTTCTTGCCAAGCAACTCGGCCGAGTGCCAATACCTGGCAGTGAGATAACGGTTTCGGGTTGGCAGTTAGTTGCCGAGCGACCTGTAGGACGTAGACACAGAATTGCAACGGTACTTGCGACCAAGGGTCAATCAAAACTCGATGAAGCAG
>JAYVUF010000029.1:0-6523 GCA_043788135.1 Actinomycetes bacterium | reverse complement strand
TTTGAAGGATTTGAAGGATTTGAAGGAGATGTCAAGGAGTTGATGCGTCAGGTTGTTATGAAGGCAAGAGAACTCGCCTCACAAGGTGATACGGTCCTTTTAGCTCCAGCGTGTGCGTCGATGGACCAATTTGAAAATTATGCAGAACGTGGTGAGAGATTTGTTGAAATGGTTCGAGAGTTGGTGGGCTAGTGAGCATCAAGCCCCCAACTCGAAGACAACGATATTCAAATTATTTACAGCGAGTTGACGCGCCTTACTATTTAATAATTGGTTCTCTTACGTTTTTATCGGGACTAGGAATTGTGATGGTTCTATCCGCCTCAAGCGTTCTCTCATTACAACAATCTGGTTCAACATATTCAATATTTCTCAAACAGGTATTATTTTTTGGTCTTTCAATTATTTTGTTGCTAATTGTTTCTAATTGGAAACCTTTATTTTGGGAGATTATCACCAAATATGCGTGGGTGCTATCTTTTTTTGCTCTCTGTCTTCCATTGGTGCCAGGACTGAAATTGACAGTCAATGGCAATACCAATTGGATTCATTTTGGCGGTTTTACCATGCAGCCGTCTGAGTTCGCAAAAGTGGGACTTATTCTTTGGAGTGCAAGACAATTGAAAAAGTATGATGAAACAGTAGAGCGACGCTCAGCGTTTCGCCATATTAGTTTTGTTTTCTCAGGCACTCTTCCCCTGCTTGTGTTGATTCTTAAAGGTGGGGATTTGGGTACCACGGTAATCATTCTGGGGATAGTAGCCATCATGCTTTTTGTTACCGGATTGCCTATCAGACATTTTCTTTTGATTGCGGGAGTGGCTGTTCTAGGAGTCGTTGGACTAGTAGCAATCGCACCGTATCGCCTTCACCGGTTTGCTGCCGTACTCAATCCGTTTGCTCCTTCGGTTTACAAGCTGGCCGGTTGGCAGCCGGCACACTCGGTAATGGGTCTTGCCAGTGGGGGAATATTCGGAGTGGGACTAGGTGCGAGCCGTCAGAAATGGGGAAATCTATCCGAGGCTCATACTGACTTTATATTTTCAGTAATCGGTGAAGAGTTGGGTTTGCTTGGCACGCTCGTTGTTTTGATACTTTATGCTGCGCTCATCTACGGAATATTTAGAACCTCCATGCAAAGTCATGATCTCTTTTACCGATATGCGTGCGCTGGATTTGGCGCTTGGATCATGATGCAAGTTATTATCAATGTCGGTTCCGATATTGGCGTGTTACCAGTTGTCGGAGTTACTCTCCCTTTTATCAGCTACGGGGGCTCTTCTCTTATCGCTAATTTTCTGGGAGTGGGATTTGTAATAAATGTTCTGCGCAAGGACCCTCGTGTTAGAAGTGCAATTAAGTTGCGCAAGAGACCTCAGTAGTGTGAAGGTATTATTTGCAGGTGCCGGTACAGCGGGGCATGTTGAACCTGCACTTGCCGTTGCTACTTGGCTGCGCGAGAACGTCTCTAATATTAATATAAAGTTTCTAGGGACGATCGACGGAGTTGAAACTACTTTGGTTACTGATGCTGGATTCGAGTTACTGCTGATTGAGAAAGCCCCCTTTCCTAGAAGTGTGGGGCTGGAGACGTTTACCTGGCCGAGGAAATTTTGGCGCACCTTGAGAGAAACGGAGGGGCTGCTTAAGGGGGCGGATGTGGTTGTTGGGTTCGGTGGGTATGTGGCTGCCCCCGCTTACCTTGCAGCAAAACGACTTGACCTTCCAATTATTGCCCATGAAGCGAATGCCAAAATGGGACTTGCAAACATCTTGGCAAAATGGTGTGGAGCTCAGATGTTAAGCGCATTTGGCAAGGATTTGGAATCCAGGGTTGGGATTCCACTTCGCAAGTCCATCATTAATTTAGCCAAGCTTTCCCCAGATGAACGGCAAAATTTGAAGCGTGAAATATTGAGCGAGATGAACCTTGACCCACTGGCCCCAACGATATTGGTATTTGGGGGATCACTTGGTTCCGTTAAGTTCAACGAGGTGATTTCAAAAGCCAAAAATGAGATTTCACACATGGGAATACAAATCATTCACGCTGTTGGTAGCAAAAATGAGTTACCTCAAGCCGAGGCAGATTACTACCCGTTGAAATACATATTTGATATGGCTCGAGCTTATGCTGCAAGTGATTTAGTTATTTCGCGTAGTGGGGCGGTGAGCGTCACTGAAACCGGCGTGCTGGGATTATATTCACTCTATGTTCCTCTGCCAATTGGCAATGGTGAACAGATAGAAAACGCCAAAGAGGTTGTTTCACAGATGGGTGGAACGATCATCGCCAATGAAGAATTCTCAGGGGATTGGCTAATTTCTCATATCGCTGAAATTATGCAAAGCGCGATTGCGTGGCGTGATTCCTACCAAAAAATGGATTTTCCCCTCGATGCAAGTGAGCAAATAGCTCGTCAAATTTTGAAAGTGTACGCAAATGAGTAATTTGGCGAAGTTGGCCGGCAAACGCATTCACTTTGTTGGAATTGGTGGCTCCGGAATGTCTGGAATCGCTCGAATTATGCTCTCTGAAGGTCTCACTGTTAGTGGTAGCGATCTCACCGATTCAGTCATTACGCAATCTCTTGCTTCCCTCGGTGCGCAGATCTATATAGGGCAACGTAGTGAAAATATCGACAACGTTGATTTACTGATCACATCTGGTGCTATTACTCGCCACAATCCCGAATTGATAGCGGCTAGGGAACGCGGAATCGAAATTTTAACTCGTTCAGAAGCGCTGGCGCTGCTTATGGAAGATAAGCGCTCGGTTGCGGTAACGGGCACGCACGGAAAAACGACTACTACTTCAATGCTCACCGTTGCACTGCAAGCAGCTGGATTAGATCCTTCCTTTGCTATTGGGGGACTGATAAATAGTTCTGGTGTCAATGCACACTTAGGAACGGGAGATATATTTATTGCGGAAGCAGATGAATCTGATGGCTCCTTTACCGCGTATCAGCCGCTAGGAGCCATAATCACAAATATTGAATTAGATCACGTGGACTACTTCTCATCAATTGAAGATATTTATGAAATATTCATAGCGTTTATAGATACGATTCAAAGCAATGGATTTGTCGTTGCTTGCAAAGATGATCCGGGTGTCGTCGAACTCCTATCACGGGTTACTCGAGAAGATGTTTCAATAATTACTTACGGAACCGAAGATGTTGACTATCAAGTATCTAATATTTATCTCGAGCCTTCATCTTCAATCGCAAGGGTCGTGAAGAACGGTACGGTATTGCCAGAATTGCAACTGTCTATACCTGGGGTTCATAATGTTATGAACGCAGTTGCGGCCTTGGCTGTCGCTGATCGCCTTGGTGCAAATATAGGAGATGTTTTGAAGGGATTGCGGACATTTAGTGGTTCACGCAGAAGGTTCGAACACAAGGGCACTGTCAATAAAATAGAGGTAATAGATGATTACGGTCACCACCCTACGGAGATCAGAGTTACCCTAGAGACAGCTAAGGCATATATCTCTCCTGGGCGAGTCCTGGTGATCTTTCAACCACATCGCTTCTCACGTACGCAAGTTTTCGCAGAAGAATTTGCGCGGGCTCTTGCTCTAGCTGATCAGGTCTTCCTTTTAGAAGTTTATCCAGCGGGTGAAATTCCTATTCCTGGGGTTACCTCCGCCCTCATAAGTCGAGCAACCAAGGTGAAGACGATCACTCTCGAACCATCAATGGTAAATGTTGTTAAAAAAGTTCTTGATATAGCGCAACCTGGTGACCTCATTATGACTTTAGGCGCGGGAGATGTGAACTCTTTAGCGCCAGTCATAGTTCAAGCTCTTGAAGAGAGATATGCGTAAACGCCGCTTTCGAAGCGCTCCCGCAATATTTTTAATTATTGTGTTAGTAGGAGTCGCTGGATATTTATTGGGTTGGTCAAAGGCGTTAGAGATTCGAACTATAGAAATTTATGCCTCTGGAAATGAAGCGCTGATTAATCCGGTACTTAACCCGAAGGATGTGGGTATAGGAATGCCTATGGCCCGAGTAAGTGGGCAGAGGATCTCTCATGACTTGGCTAGATTTTCTTGGGTGGACACCATAAAAATAAAGAGGCGATGGTTAGCGCATGATCTGCAGATCACTATTACGGAACATAAGGCGATCGCTCAATATGTCGATAGCAATGGGATCATTGAATATTTTGATTCAAAAGGATTTAATTTTATAGCACCCCATGCTCCTGTGGGCTTACCGGAGATTAACTTTGCACAGGTCGGTAATGACTCTCGAAGTGCTATCGCACTTTATCTTTCTCAAGTCCCCAGCGATCTCACCGCACATTTATCGAGCCTTTCGATTGACCGCCACAATCAAGTGGCGATGACAACCACGATTCCAGGTTTCACAACCCTCTCCATTTCATGGGGGATAGTGAGTGAGATGCCATTGAAAGTGAAGGTATTGCGCCAACTCTTAACCTTGAAAGAAAATAAAAAGATAACCAATATTGATCTCTCAAACCCAATGACGCCGGTAGTGAAATAATTACTCTCAACATAACCTTGAGAGATTGCTGGCAGCGAAATCGTGTCGGTATTTGATTGCGACTGCGTAGCACCATACTTTTACCGCATTAGTTCTTCACCGTACTTTAAGTCTCAACACGAGATTTAGAGTCCTAAGAAAGGTAGATCGTGGCGACACCGCAAAATTATTTGGCCGTCATCAAAGTTGTAGGAATTGGCGGTGGAGGAGTAAACGCTGTCAATCGCATGATTGAAGCGGGTCTAAAAGGTGTGGAATTTATTGCTATCAACACAGATGCGCAACAACTCATAATGAGTGATGCTGATGTGAAGTTAGATATTGGGCGCAAATCAACTCGAGGTCTTGGTGCGGGAGCCTCTCCAGAGGTGGGTAGACAGGCTGCCTTAGATCATATTGAAGAGATTGAAGAAGTGTTGCGTGGTGCAGATATGGTTTTTGTAACAGCCGGTGAAGGTGGAGGAACGGGTACGGGCGGTGCACCGATTGTCGCCAAGGTGGCCAAGGATTTGGGCGCACTCACGGTCGGAGTAGTGACTAAGCCATTCTCTTTTGAAGCAAAGCATCGAACAATTCAGGCTGAAAACGGAATTGAATTGTTGCGCTTAGAGGTAGATACCCTCATTGTTATTCCAAATGATCGCCTGCTTGCGATTTCCGATCGATCAATAACGGCTATCGAAGCTTTTCGTAGTGCAGATCAAGTTCTCCTATCTGGAGTACAAGGAATTACAGATCTCATTACAACTCCTGGTTTAATAAATTTGGATTTTGCAGATGTTAAGAGTGTGATGCAAGGAGCGGGTTCTGCCCTTATGGGAATCGGATCGGCTCGCGGGGAAGCGCGCGCAACTCGTGCTGCGGAATTGGCAATCGCTAGTCCTCTGCTGGAAGCATCTATAGATGGAGCCCGCGGTGTTCTGCTTTCGATAGCCGGTGGCTCTGATCTTGGGCTTTTCGAATTGAGCGAGGCAGCTGAATTGGTTGCCAAATCCGCTCATCCTGAAGCAAATATTATCTTTGGAACCGTTATTGATGATGCACTAGGGGATGAAGTTCGTATTACTGTTATTGCAGCTGGTTTTGATGGCGGCGCACCCAAGCGAGCTCCCATGCCGACTATCAACGCAGCAGCTCTTCTGGGTCAGGCAGATCCTATAGCGGCAAATGATCCGATTGCGGTTGCACAAGATCCTTTGAGTCTTGAAGATACGGTCGAAGTTTCGACCGCGGCAAGTACGCGTCGCAAAGTTACTTTTGAGGAACTAGTGAATGAAGATGAGATAGACATTCCAGACTTTATGAAATAAATGTCTCGTACTCTTTTCACGTCGCGATCAGGTGGCGATCTCATGAATGATTTCAATCGAGAAGTATTGCGGCAACAACTATCGCTCAAAGTTCTTTATTTCATGAAACAGACTCATAGCGATGTTATAAAAGTCGCAGGAGATGATCCTCTTGAGTTTGTTTGTGATGCTTTAGTAACCACTTCTGCCGGTATCGGATTGGCAGCGCTAGCTGCAGATTGCATGCCTATTACTTTTAGTGCGCAAGGTGTTATTGGGGTTGCTCATGTAGGGAGAGTAGGTTTGTTGAAAGGGATAGCAAGCAAAACCGTTAAGGTTATGCGCGAACTTGGAGCAACTCATATTCGAGCGACTATCGGACCCAGTATCTGTGGCTCTTGTTACATAGTTTCTCCCGACATGTATCGCGAAGTTACTTCGCTCCTGCCAGCCAGTGCGACATCTGGGGTGCAGAACTCTTTGGATCTTCAGCGGGCTGTGATTGCAGAATTGCAGGCGGTGGGAGTTCAATCGCAAAATCTTGGTATTTGTACCCTAGAAGATCCTGGATATTTTTCTTATCGCGGAGGAGATGTGACTTTTCGAGAAGCGGGGATAATTGCGCTATGACGAGATACTCTGAAATATCTTCCCGCTTGGAACGAGTTCGCGATCGGATTGAAAGAGCTTGCGACGGTTCGGGTCGTCGCT
>JAYVUF010000028.1:0-2326 GCA_043788135.1 Actinomycetes bacterium | reverse complement strand
ATCACCTCTTCTAATTCATCTTCAGGAGTGATCCGTCCCGTGGGATTTGAGGGCGAATTAATCCAGACCAGATCTGCTTTGGGCCAGTCGGAAGCGTTAAATCCCACCGGCTGATGTTCGGCCTGGGCCAAAATCGCACTCACTAAATATGTGGGATATGCGACAGATGGATAGAGCACCGTCTTTGCCTCGAGCGCAGCAGGTAGATGTGCCACGACCTCTTTAGATCCTATGCTGGGAAGAAAATCAAACTCCCCTGTGACACCAAGAATTTTTACTGCCCACTCGCGTATCGCCGCCCGCAAATGAGGTGAACCGATGGTGAGCGGATAGCCAGGTGCGTTTGAGTGCTCCTTTAAGGCACTTTGAATAAAATCAGGAGTGGGATCGACTGGAGTTCCAACGGATAAATCAATGGCCCCATCAACATACTCGCGAGCGTGAGCTCCGTAAGGGGCTAATAAATCCCAGGGGAAATCCGGGAGTTTAATTCTTTTACTCTCCAGCCTTGGGAAGTGCAGAGACTATTGGATGGTCAGAACCGGTAGGACCAACTTTGCTCGCCCCACCTGGAGAACCAATTATCTGGAAAAATCCAGTGTTGACCTCCCCGTACTGCTTCCACTCTCCAGGTACGTCATCTTCGTAGTAAATGGCTTCAACTGGGCATACCGGTTCGCAGGCACCGCAATCCACGCACTCATCGGGTTGGATGTAGAGCATCCGCGTTCCCTCATAAATGCAGTCAACGGGACATTCCTCAATGCAGGACTTGTCTTTAACATCGACACAAGGTTGGGCGATTATGTAGGTCACATCAATCCTTTCAAGTAGCGGTTCCCATCTGTTAAGGAACAATAACGACTGCAGAACACTATTAGGTAGAGAATAGTGGATGGAGGGGAAATACCTCTTTCCAGCGAAAATGATCGCTTGATGGGACCAATTATAGAATCGAGGGGATCTTGATGAAAGAACTCCCTTCAGCGGCAGAGGTGGGCGAGCGAGTCAGTATCCGAAGCCACGACCCTGGCGGTGGATTTCGCGACCTTCTAGGCCAACTGGTAAGCCCTACTCAGGTGCGCAAGAAGGATGGCCAGATCATCACATTTGACCCTTCCCAGATCGTTCTCTGGAAAATTGTGCCAAGTAATCAGTTAACAACTGGAATCTTTCTATATGACACCATGAGCCGAGAACAGAGAGAGATCACAATAAGTGATGGGAAGGCGCTACGACTCTACTGTTGTGGCCCAACGGTATATCGCGATGCCCACGTAGGAAATTTACGCACCTTCCTATTGGCCGATCTCATTGCCCGGCTAATCTCAATTGAGGGCTATCACGTCTATAGCGTTCAAAATATTACCGATGTAGGTCATATGAGCGATGACAACAGAGCTCCAGACGCCGAGGGTGGTGAGGACAAAATTCTCGCCCAAGCCCAGATAGAGCAGAAGGATCCATTTGCCCTGGCTCGTTCATATGAAGCAAAATTTCATGAAGATTTAGCGCGTCTGGGGATTAAACCTGCCAATATTTATCCGCGCGCGAGTGAAAGTATTGAAATGATGCACCGTTTGATCGCCAATCTCATCGACGCAGGCAATGCATATGTGGGCTCAGATAATTCGGTTTACTTCTCCGCAACTTCATTTGACAGTTACGGGGCGCTTAGTGGCAACAAATTAGCAGATCTGCTTCCTGGACATCGCTATGAATACATAGGAGATGGAGCCAAGAGATTCCATGCCGATTGGGCGCTATGGAAATCGACTGAGAGAAATGAAATGGTTTGGGATTCTCCGTGGGGACGCGGGTTTCCTGGATGGCATATTGAATGTTCAGCGATGTCGCTGCACTATCTGCACGGTCACGTTGATCTTCACATCGGTGGAATTGATCTGCGATTCCCTCATCACGAAAATGAACGAGCTCAGAGCAACTGCGCAGCTATGAGTGAAGTGATCGATCACTGGGTACATGGCGAACACCTATTGTTCGATAGTAAAAAAATGTCTAAGAGCTCGGGCAATGTAGTTCTACTTGATGATCTTCTCAACAGAGGGTTCGATCCACTAGCACTTCGATTAGTTTTTCTGGAAAATAAATATAGAAGTCAAATGGATCTCACCTGGGATCTGATCGCGGCCGCAGATTCGACACTAACTCGCTGGAGAAAAAAGTATCAAGAGTGGTCATCTGCTACTCCACATGATGGTTCGGATCTAGTTACACAAGAGGTGACTTCATTCTTTGCGATAGTGCGCAAAGATCTTGATACTCCAAAGGCTCTCGTAAAAATCCGTTCCCTAGAGCGCGATCC
>JAYVUF010000027.1:0-9953 GCA_043788135.1 Actinomycetes bacterium | reverse complement strand
ACAAAATTACTGTTTTCTCTTAGCCCAAGCCCCAATTGCGCTTTCGGTCCTTGACTTGAAAGGGTAAATGTAATGAGATTCGGGCACGAGCCTCATCCCTCGATGAGCTAAATATTGAAAAGGGAGTTACATGATTCGCAATCGACTTGGAAAGGTTGCAGCATCTGTTCTCGCGGTAGGTCTGGTTTCAGGCATCTTCACCGCGCCAGTACACGCTGCTACCAACACAATTATTGTTTGGGCTGATGAAACACGCGGACCAAACTTGCAGAAAGTTATTGCAGCAAATGGTAGCTGGGTTCCTGGTTACACCATCAAGATCGTTCCTTTTTCTAGCTTTGATGCGCTAAAGGCTGCCTTTGACAATGCAACCGCGCTCACGGGTCCAGATATTGTCGTAGGGGCAAATGACTGGGTTCCTACCGGAGCAAAAGAAGGCAAGCTCGCTCCTGTAACTTTGTCATCTTCAGTGCGCGCTCATTACACCGCAAATAATTTCTTTGATCTTTCCTATAAGGGTGTTCTTTATGGCGTTCCATTGGATGTTAACAACGTCGCGATGATTTACAACTCAAAGTTGACTGGTAAGCCACTGACCTTTGGGCAGATGGTTAAGTTCTACCTCAAGAACAAGGCAGCAGATAAGTTGACTGCTGGTTTGTGTATTGCTGGTGGAGGAATGTCATTTGGTGCAGCATCAGTTCTCAGTGCGCTCGGTGGTGCTCCATACGTTATGACTTCTGCTGGAACTGTTAGTACTGCAGATCCAGTTCCTGCCTCAACATTCGCAGCCAATGTTTCTAAGTATCTTTTGGGTAAAAATGGGAAGAGCAATGGATTCTTCCCTGCAACAGATACCGGTTGCAAGACCGCATTCCTCGCTGGAACAGTTCCTTTCGCAGTTATCGGTAACTGGGAGTGGAAAGACTATGCAAATGCTGGTTTTGAGATGAACCTCATGCCAGTTCCTGGAATCTTGCACGGAAAATATGGTTCAGCATTCGCATCTGTTTCAGGAGCAATGTTGACCGTTTACGCAGCAACCCACGGTGTTGATCAAGGTGCAAAAAGTCTTTTGAATAACTTCTTCGGATCTACTGCTGGTGCGGTTGCTTACGAGAATGTTGAACTTCGTCCACCTGCTAATAAGAAGGCCCAAAAGGATGCTTCTATTTCAGCAGCTCAAAAGGGATTTGGTAAGGCCGGAGCAATTGCTGGCATCCCACAAATTGGAGCCATTCTTAACGGTGCACCTGGCGGAAAGAGCTACTGGGATCTCCTCCCAGCTTTCTGGACGGATGTTCTTGTGAATGGAAAAGATCCAGTCTCATCGGCTACGAAGATGGATACCTTCTTCCAAGCCAACATTGCCGCTGGAGTTCCTCAGCTCTAAGACTTACAGGTAGCGCTTCACCTGCACCTAGATATTGTGCTGGTGAGGAGAACCTAGAAAGTTGATGTTGAAGCGAAACTGGCGGGTAAAGAAATTTACCCGCCAGTTTCGGTTATTGTGCGAGCGAGCCTAATCGGATGAATGGATAGCTAAAGTGGAGAAGTTGTTTCAGCGCAAGGTAACGGTGACTTTGAAGTACATCCTTGTTGCCTTGATTGCCTCTCTGCTCTTAATGTTGATTATGAGCGCGTTTGCAAAGCGCGAATATGCGATTTCTGCATTTTTGGCTCTTGCTTTGGTTGCAGTGGCTATTACCTATCTCACTAATTTTTCTATTCCGATGAAGTTTTTCTTACCCGGAATGTTCTTCTTGGTCGCTTTCGTTGTTAGTCCCATCCTCTATACCGTCGCGATGTCGGCTTTTCACTATGAAACTGGCAACTACATATCTAAGCCGGAAGCCATCAATCAGATACTTTCGACAGGTGTAAGGCCCGATCCAAATCAAACGACTTTCGATATCGTTATCGGAGAAGATTCAGCTAAGAAGTTAGAGATATTAGCTTCGGATACGATGAATAAGAAGTACTTTATCTCCAGCGCTGACACCAAGGTCGACTTAGATCCTTCCACCCTCAAGATTGATGGGAATGGCGATGTAGCTTCAGCTCCAGGTTTTCATGTCCTTACCCCTTCTGAGCAGTTGGCTTTAGATGCAACCCTTGGGAAAACTCGTTTTAAGTATTCAAGTGATTATTTCATCACCATCGAAGGCGGGACTCTGGGATCACTTAAGCGCCAAACTCTGGTGTATGACAATGCCAACGATACTTTTAAGAATGTCTTAACGAACACCAGCTATAAGGATAATGGCAAAGGTGATTTCGCTAACGTCACGAACAAAGCCGATTTCTTGCAACCTGGATGGCGAGCACCGGTCTGGTTCGCTAACTACGCCAAACTTTTTACAGATCCACAAATTCGAAAGCCTTTAGTCAGCGTATTTATCTGGACCATGGTTTTTGCTACCTTAACTGTTCTGACTCAATTCGCTTTGGGATTGTTGATTGCCCTAGTGATGAACCGCAAACTCTTTGGTCGCCGGATTTACCGATCCATCATCATCCTGCCCTACGCGATGCCAAGCATCATGAGTATTTTGATTTGGGGTGGAATGTTTGATACTGAATTCGGTGCAATCAACCATCTCTTTGGCACTCATGTTCACTGGTTCCAAAGTCCGCTATATGCGCGGATAGCGGTCATCGTCGTTAATCTTTGGCTCGGTTTCCCCTATTTCTATCTCATCTGCAGCGGAGCACTTCAAGCGATACCGGCAGAATTGTCGGAAGCTGCAGCCATTGATGGAGCGTCCGGTGGTCAGATATTCCGAAAAATTACCCTTCCACTTCTCCTGCAGGTTGTTTCGCCGTTGTTGGTTGCCTCATTTGCGTTTAACTTCAATAATTTCAATATTATCTATCTCTTAACAGGTGGTGGTCCGGCAAACACGCTGGGTGGTGATGTGGCGGGTTCTACCGATATTTTGATCAGTTACACCTACAAGATCGCTTTCGGAGCTGGCACCCAAAATCTGGGTCTTGCTAGTGCAATCTCAGTCATCATTTTCTTCATCATCGCATCCATTTCACTCTATGGAATTCGTCGTTCTAAAGTGTTGGATTCATTCTCATGAAGAGATGGGTGAAAGAAGACTCATGGCGACATGCGATTGCTTTAGTTATCTGCTTCTTTGTACTTTTCCCAATCTATCTCGTATTTCTCTCGGCCTTGAGCCCAAGTGGAAGTTTGCAAGTTACCTCCTTCATTCCTAGAGCTATCTCTTTCCGAAATTTCGAGTTGCTCTTTACTAGTCCGAAGATTCCTTACTTAGTGTGGATGAAGAACTCTCTGGTTATAGCGGGGGTTGTGGCAATTGCTTCTGTGGTGATTGGTGCCGCGTCAGCGTTTGCATTTAGCCGGCTGCGTTTTAAGGGGAAGAAGCAAGGGTTGCAGCTCTTGCTCTTGGTCCAGATGTTCCCTGCAATTCTCTCTCTATCTGCCGTGTACGTCATCATGGCTCGGGTTTATTCATTTGCTCCCCGTATTGGCCTCGGTACCCAACCTGGACTGCTCTTGGTTTATATGGGTGGAGCGATGGGCGTAAATATCTGGCTTCTCAAAGGCTTTGTTGATTCGATACCTATGGAATTAGATGAAGCGGCCAGGGTAGATGGAGCAAGTGCGGTCCAGACTTACTGGTTGATTTTCGTGCCGCTGGCAGCTCCAGTGCTGGCAGTGGTCAGCCTCTTAAGTTTTATTGGAACATTTAATGAGTTTATTTTGGCGAGATTGTTCCTTGTTGATATGCAAGCGCGAACTATCGCTGTTGGTCTGCAGGGCTTTATCAGCGGTCAGTATGCCTCCAACTGGGGTCCATTTGCTGCCGGATCGATTATTGCTTCGATTCCGCTGGTTGCGATATTCCTTTCACTTCAGCGATACATCATTAGCGGTTTAACTGCTGGTTCAGTAAAGGGATAGTTGTGAAGCGGTTTGGGCCTCATGCCTTACTCTCACTTATCCTGATTTTGCTCGGGGCTTGCCTACCCGTGGAGGCTGCCACTTCATCTCTGCCCTCATCTCGCCCTGAAATGATTTATTTCGTCATGCTTGATCGCTTTGAAAACGGAGACCCTTCCAATGACACAGGTGGCCTAACTGGCCCTGAAACAACGACCGGCTTTCTACCTTCTGACCCCGGTTTTTACCATGGCGGGGACATCCAAGGTTTAATAAAGAGAATCCCTTATATCAAGTCCCTCGGATTTACCGCGATTTGGGTGACACCTATTGTGAGGCAACTTCCCGTAGCGGCAGATGGAAAGAGTGCGGCTTACCACGGATATTGGGGAGTTGGATTTGATCAAGTTGATCCTCACCTGGGAACGATGGCAGATTTCAAAACTTTTGTGAACGATGCGCACGCGGCAGATATGAAAGTAATCCTAGATATTGTCGTCAATCACACTGCGGATGTTATTCACTATGTTCAAGGCGGCTCTTATGTGGGCCTTGCTGATCAACCATATAAGACGGTAACGGGGAAAACTTTTGACGCTGTGAAGTTAGCCGGAAGTTCAAAGTTTCCAAGGCTAGATCAATTGAGCGCTACCTCCAGTTTTCCCAAGACACCAGTAATCGATCCACCTAATCTAACGATCAAGAGTCCGGCATGGCTCAATGACCCCAGGAATTATCACAACCGCGGAGATGTTGGCCAGTCTGAAGAATCTATGCAGTACGGTGATTTCTTTGGTCTCGATGATTTATTTACTGAAAGTCCGGTGGTGGTTAAAGGTTGGACAGATCTCTTTTCGCAGTGGATAACCACGACTGGAATAGATGGATTTCGAATCGATACCGCTAGACATGTAAACAAGGAATTTTGGAACGCTTTTCTGCCCGCAATGAGAAAGACGGCATTTACTATGGGCAAGGCCAACTTTCCAATGTGGGGTGAAGTTGCTGACTCTGATCCAACGAGTACCTCTTTTTGGGTAAAGCAGGCTTCCTTTAATGAAGTATTAGATTTTCCCGTCCAATCGGTGATGGTTGATTTCATCAACGAGCAGAGTGCAAGTTGGATTGGTACCTATTTTAACAATGATGATTTATATACAACGGCTACCACCAATGCGAATGGTTTAGGTACATTTCTAGGAAACCACGATATGGGTCGAATTGGATCTTTTATTGTCGCCAGAACTTCAGATGCGTCTGTCGCTTTGAAGCGTGATCAATTGGCTCACGCCCTTCTCTTTACGATTCGCGGAGTACCTATTGTTTATTATGGGGATGAATTTGGTTTAACTGGCGGCAGAGATAAAGAGGCAAGGCAAGATCTCTTCCCAACTCAAGTCGGGAGTTGGCAGGATCAAGTGAGGATTGGTTCTGATCCCATCGGCACTAAAAGCAGTTTTGATTCCACCAATCCCCTTCAGGGGACCATTCGAGCGTTGACTGCGCTTCGAGAGAAACTCCCTGCGCTAGCTTCGGGAAGTCAGCACACCGTCTATGCAGATAATGGGATCTTTGCCTTCACCCGTTTTGATTCAAAAGCTCATCAAGAAGTTTTGGTAGTTCTCAACTCCAACAGCATTGATACCAGTGCCACATTTACCGCGCCGACTTCTGGTGAGAGCTGGAATGTGGCAGGTGGCAGTGGAACCATTTCCTCTGCCGCCGATCAGAGCACGGTGAGCATGCCTGCTTTGGGATGGGCGGTTTTCGCCGGGTCAAATCCAGTATCAAAAGCGGTAAAAGTTTCAACTACCCTAACAACAGTTCAGTCAGACCCAATTGATTCAGATCAACTTGAGTTAGATGCCACAGCTGTGGGATCGAATTATCTTGATGTCACCTTTAAGTACAGGGTCGGTAAAGGGAAATGGATCAGCCTTGGTGTTGATTCGGCCCCAACCTATTCATTCAATCGTAAACTAAATGGAATCTATCGAGTGTTCCCTCTTGTCAAGACTTTTCCCGCTAAGAGTTCTGTGCAATTTAAATCCATTGCGACCGATTCTTACGGAGTGTCTGGGTCCAGTTCGATTGTTACATTTAAGAGTAAATAAAGATAAAACTCGAACCTGAAACTTTTTGGAATGTCCATTGCCTCATCACTGTGAAAGACTCATCACATGACCACCCGTTCATTGTTTTGGTTCCGCCGGGATCTTCGGTTGGCGGACAACCCAGCCCTGCTCAACGCCTTGGCAGCGAGTGATGAGACTCTGCTCTTGTTCATTATGGACGAGGGAGTCGCTGAGAGGTCGGGACCCTATCGGCGGGCTTATTTAGCGCACTCCCTTGCTAGTTTGAATCAATCTGTCGGAGGCACACTGATGGTCATTTCGGGAGTAGTAGATAAAGTTTTGCAGGATGTCATCAAGCGCTATGACATCAAATCTGTGCACTCAGCTTATGAATACGCACCTTATGGAGTGGCGGCACAAGAATCGGTGACGGCAGCTGGCATTGAGATTGAATATACGGGCTCTAGCTATGCGATAGCTCCAGGGCGGGTAAAGAAACCAGATGGAACGAACTATCGCGTTTACACCCCATTTTTTAAGGCTTGGCAGACGCATGGGTGGCGTGCACCGGTGTTGGCACCGAAGAACCCTCGATTTATCGCCCCAGATGTCCGGGACCAAAACCTGCCCACGTGGACCAACCCTGATGGAACCTCCATCCAAGAGGCGGGGGAGCCTGCTGCGCTCGCACGGTGGGCTGCTTACAAATCGGGTGAGATATCCTCTTACGACAGCCAAAGAAATTTCCCAGGCATCGAAGGTACAAGTCGGTTGAGTCCACATTTGCGTTGGGGAGAGATTCATCCGCGCACGATTTTGGCAGGTCTCAATCAGAGTAGTGCGCAAGATATCTTTCGGAAAGAGATCGCGTGGCGAGAGTTTTACGCAGATGTTCTTCATCACTACCCACCTAGTTCGCGTGGCTATTACAACGCGAACTTCACCAAGATGCGCTATGACAAACCCGGAGAAAAATTTGTAGCATGGTGTGAAGGCAGAACTGGATTTCCAATAGTTGATGCAGCGATGCGCCAATTGCGAGCAGAAGGATGGATGCATAATCGCACTCGAATGATCGTTGCCTCATTTTTGGTAAAAGATTTACATATCGAGTGGCGTCACGGTGCTGATTACTTTATGAAATATCTCATCGATAATGATGTGGCCTCAAATTCACATGGTTGGCAATGGACTGCGGGTTGTGGGACAGATGCCTCACCTTATTATCGAGTCTTTAATCCGATTGAGCAGGGTCGTAGGTTCGATCCCGAAGGTACCTACATCCAGAGATTTGTTCCCGAACTGTCTCATCTTGCGGCTTCAGATATTCACACTCCGTGGGAGGTTTTGAATGGACTGACCTACGGTTATCCGGCGCCCATCGTTGATCACGCCCGCGAGCGGTTGGAATCTTTAGCCAGACTTGCGGAAATTAAGGTTGCCAAAGACTAGTCCCCCCACCAGCACGCTTAGCGGCATACATTGCGATATCTGCTCGCCGCATTAAATCCACGCTTCCATCGTTAATCACTCGTCCAATACTCACTCCCACGGATACTTCATGGCCCTCGACAATAAATGGGTAACTAACTGTAGAGATGAGGGCTTGTGCAACTTCCTGACCTAGGCGAGCATCCCCAGGTATGACTACTCCGAATTCATCTCCACCCAGCCTGGCCAAGAGGGATCTGTGTGGTACCACTCGCAAGAAACGCAAGGAAATCTGGCGCAGAAGTTCATCTCCGGCTTGGTGCCCCAAAGTATCGTTCACATTTTTAAATCCATCGAGATCAAGCAGTAGTAGCGTTCCAGAATTGGAGTCCAACTGATCGATCTCCGCCATAAAACTTCGCCTATTGGATAGGCCAGTGAGTTCATCTATTCGGGCAAGTTCTAGGCTTGCCGACGCACTTCGCGCTTGGGTTAGGGCAGTGGAAAGTCTGGCAATTGCCAGTGCGATCGTGGCAACAGCAGGAATCAGAGCTACTTTGGGGATTAACTCCCGATTAACGGCAGAGATTGCAAGTATCACTCCACTAAAAATCATGGCACTCGTTGTGAATGTTGCGATTATCTTCTCACTAAGTTCAACTTCGCCACCGTGATGCCACAGGGCTTCGGCCATGAAGACAAGCGCGAGGAGCCAACCGTCATCAGTAATTTGAGCAAATGAGTATCCAGTGGTTGCAGATTTATATAGAAAGTAAAAGTCGGTTACTGTGAAGATTGAGATGGCAACTAGAAAGAGCAAGGAGCGAAGTGCTCGACGTTGCACTAAAACGATAATTACTGCCATTGCCAGGAGCACTACATCGCCAATGGGATACACAATAGATAAGAAGACCGTTGTGGAATTGCCGATGAAATGTGACATAGCACTTTTGAGAAAGAGCGAGGCAATGAGAGAAGAGAGCCCACCGACAATGATGACTACATCAAGTATTTGAATAGCTTGGAATTTTCTCTGAGCAGTTAGCGCTCTGATTAATCCGAAAAGCACTAAAGGATAGAAAATGATGTAGCAGATGTCCGAAGTGTTTGGCCAAACCACCTGACCGTAAAAAGAATTCCACGTAGTCACAATTGAACCGATAGACCATAAAAAAATAGCCGAACTCAGAGAAACTCGTGCCAATTGATCGTTGAACGAGGGGGAGTACAGCGCGATTGCAGCGCAGAGGAGCGCGATTAGATTATAAATATAGAGATCACTAAAAAGATTTGGCTGATGAATTATGGTGCGCATAATGAGGTGTAGCCCTAGAAGCCCAACAGCCGATACCCGCAGTTTTAAGTAGGTCTTTGCGGTACCAATGGTCATCGCAAGAGGCTAACCAAATTACTCATCTCTGAACAGAGATTCCTAGTTTAATTTGGGCAAAAAAACAACGCCCCTCGAATACCACATGGTGCTCGAGAGGCGTTGAATCTAAAACCTATAATTCGTCTTTATAAACCCTTCTTGCATGCAGCGTTGCGACCGGATTTCGCAGTTGCGATTGCTGCCTGGAGTTGAGCAGTCAATTCCTTCTGCTGAGCAATCGCCCCATTAACTGTTGAGGTCCAAGTTGTGATTGCTGTCTGATCACTTGTGATGGTCTGTTGAATTCGGGCCACAGTCCTATTCAATTGAGCAATGGTTTGAGTGCGATATTTCACGCCTGTCATGTAAGCGTTTATTGTGGCCTGATCGTTCTTAGCCTGTTGGCTTCCGACGGCATCCTTGGCGAGGGCAGCGGTTGCAGCTGCTACACCAGCCTGGTCGGCTGCCAATTTGGCTTGATAAGCCGCAATCGCAGCATTGAACCCAATGACCGAAACGGATGGAAGATGAGTTTTTGGATCGTAATCGATGGTGTAACTCTTGGTTGTCATCACTTGGCTGAGTGAATTTTGAGCAACAGTCAAAGCATTTTGGTAAGAAGAGAGCAAGCTTTGGGATTGGACGGTGGTGTTGGTCGCACTCTTGGTATACGTCGACAAGTTAGCGAGATTACTCAGGTAATCGCTTTGAGCCGCAACACAGTTAGAGAGCGCCCATGTCAACTTAGGAGAAGATGAAAGTGGATTTGCAATACAGGTGTATACACCGGACTTTGCCTTCAGTTTTGCACATGCAGTGCCTTGCTTACCGGCGGCATCAGCAGAGGCGCTAAGCGCAATACTTCCACCAATAATTAGGGTACTGGCAAGTAAGACACTTGCAAGTTTTCGCGTCGACAGTTTAGAAAACATCATTTCCTCCAATAGACCCAGATTCTCTGGGGGTAAGGCTCTCATCCTACGGTCTAATACTGGCCAGAAAAAGGGAAATCGGCTCCTGTGGTTGTGAAGTTGGTGTGAATTAGACCCAATAAACTAGCTATCCGTACGCACAATTTCACCCTAGTCCCAGTAGCTCAGTGGATAGAGCAACCGCCTCCTAAGCGGTAGGTCGCCGGTCCGACTCCGGCCTGGGACAC
>JAYVUF010000026.1:0-7832 GCA_043788135.1 Actinomycetes bacterium | reverse complement strand
ATTCGCTACGGGGTAACGCAATCTTTACTCGATGCCGTAGCAAAATCTCAGTCAATAACCATGGCAGAGGTAATTCAAAATGAGTACAAAACTGGGATTGAGATTGCAATAGTTCCAATGCATACCCAATCTGGTGATGATAGATACACCAACGTCGATAAAATGATCATGAAAGCGGCTGGAGTTTTGCCCCATGGATTGATAAATAATTTAGAGACCAAACTAGGAATTGATGGAGTTATCTTTAAAGAATACGTGGCTTGGGTCAGAGATCGAATCTTAGAAATGAGAACAGATAGCGACTACAACCCAGTATTGCAATTTGATGTTTACGGAACAATTGGTCAAGCCTTTAATTCTAGCGTTGAGAAATGTGCGGATTACCTGGCCGAAGTTGGTGAGATAGCGGCGCCATTTCAACTTCGAATCGAACATGCTATCGATGGCATGAGCGTTGAAGGGCAAGTCAAAGTTATGAAAGCTCTAAAAGACGCCCTTTCGGCCCGAGGATCTAGCGTTCAGATCTCAGTGGATGAATGGTGCAATACGCTGGAAGATATCCAACTTTTCGTAAACGAAAAAGCTGCAGATATTATCCATGTAAAAACGCCAGATCTTGGTGGAATCAATAATACGATCGAGGCGCTGCTATTAATTTATCGCAGCGGCCTGGGCGGATATTGTGGGGGAAGTTGTAATGAAACCGATCGTTCGGCGCAGGTAAGCGCGCATATCGCGATGGCATGTGGTGCAATTCAAATCTTAGCTAAACCAGGTATGGGTGTTGATGAAGGAATGATGATTGTTGGAAATGAAATGGGGCGAACCATGGCCCTGATAAAGAGTAGGAAGTAGGCTAAAAGTGCTGGAATTTGATACGAGTCCCGATAGCTACATCGCTGAACTAGCGAGCTTCGTAGAGATTCCCTCTGTCAGTCGAGACGCTTCTGCCGAAACTATGCAACAAGCAGCAGAATGGTTGGCGACGCGAATTAGCTTTGCTAATGGCCGAGTCGAACAAACGCACGGCCATCCGGTCGTCCGAGGAGAGTGGCTCAACGCGCCTGGCCTGCCAACCATATTGGTCTATGGCCACTATGACGTTCAACCAACTGGAGATCTTGACGAATGGAAAACTCCACCGTTTTCATTGGTGCGAGATGACGCTGTCATCCGAGGCAGAGGAGTCACAGATGACAAGGGTCCAGTTCTTATAGTTCTAAAGGTTGCCCAAGCCTTTATGAACCAAGAAGGCAAACTTCCTCTCAACGTTAAGTTTCTTTTCGAAGGGGAGGAAGAAATTGGAAGCCCCAACCTTGGGGAGTACGTCCAATCACATGCGGCTGAACTATCGGCTGATCTAGTTATTTCAGCAGATGGGGCGATGTGGCGGCCAACTGAGCCATCCCTCTCGATTGCATCAAAAGGTCTAGTCACCTTTGATGTTGAGGTATCGGGGGCGAAGGAGGACCTACATTCTGGACGCTATGGCGGGACGGTCGCAAATCCAGTTCACGCTCTGGCAGAAATTTTGACAACTCTTCATAACCCTGATGGATCCATTGCTGTAGCAGGTTTTTATGATGGTATCCCAATCATGTCTAGTCAACGAAGAGCAGAAATTACGGTAGTTAATTTTGATGATGTGGAATATATGGAAAGCCTCGGAGTAGATGCGCTATTTGGTGAGGCTGGCTACAGCACCATCGAAAGGTTATGGGAACGTCCAACTCTGGAAATAAATGGCATTAAGGCGGGTGGTAAATACACCGTCATACCGCATCTAGCTACCGCCCACATTTCATGTCGGTTGGTTCCGGGGCAGAATCCACGCAAAGTGGTGGAGTCGATTAAAGAGCATTTTTTAAAGTTCCAACTTGCTGGGGTAAGAATCAAAATCCAGATTGATGGTGAGGGAATTCCTGCTTACACAATTCCGGCAGAGCATCCTGCTATACGAGCGGCGACCGCCGCTCTAGAGGTTGTCTATCCGGGCGAAGAAGTGCTCTTGGCGGTAATTGCGGGAACCCTTCCAGCAACTGAACTTTTTGAAAGAGTACTTGGATCCAAAACTCTTTTCTTTTCCTTTGCTACCGCAGACGAAAAGCACCACGCACCCAATGAATTTATGCGTATTAAACGTTTAATTGAAGGCATGAGAGCTTGGGAAATTCTTTGGCGGTTTTTGGCAGAAGGGCCGCATCAAATCGAAATGAAAGGTAAGTAAAGTGCCTAAGGATCCGTACACCTCTTATACCTCGTATAGCTACCTCCCAACCGGAGAAGATTTCACGAGCATTGAACTCGCTCCAGAGTTAAATAGGGTGCCAGCATATGAAGGTCATCTGACTGCCGAACAGGAGGAACGCTCTAAAAAATTAATGAAAGAAAACATCATTATCAGCCTGCACGATCACCCAGTTCGCTTCCCAAATGATATGCGCCAAACTCCAGAATACAATCGAACTGGTCGACAGCACACCGCCTTTGAAGGCGTCAGAGCTTCAGGAATGACAGTTATTTTTGACAATATGATGGATGGAACTGCTTGCGTTACTGGAAATGCACCTTGGCGTTGGCTCGACATAATTACTGACATTGGAATGCGCCAAGCAGATATCGCGCATCAAGATGATGTGATAGTTATAAGGACTCTCGAAGATATTCACCAGGCTAAGAAGAGTGAAAAGATTGGATTTGTTTTTGGACTCGAAGCATCTACTCCCATCGAAAATGAGATTGATCGCTTAGATGTTCTCTATGGACTAGGTATTCGACAATTGGGAATTGCTTACTCGGATTCTAATTCCCTTGCTTCTGGCCTAAATGAAGAAGTTGACGGTGGTCTCACCAGTTTTGGAGCCCGCTGTGTCACTCGTATGAACCAATTGGGCATCGCGGTAGATGTTTCACACTCCTCTGACCAAACAAGTATTGATGCCGCTCGGGTCAGTACGAAACCAATTTTCATGACACATGCGGGAGCAAAAGCAATTTGGCCCGTTAGTCGAATGAAATCTGACGCTGCGCTTAAAGCGGTTGCTGATACTGGTGGCGTCATTGGAATCTCTGCAGCACCGCACACCACGCTTTCAAAAAACAATCCGCTTCACTCTATCGATTCCGTTATGGACCATCTTTTGTACTGCATTGATCTTGTTGGGATTGAGCACGTGGCCTTTGGCCCAGATACCTTGTACGGTGATCACGTTGGATTGCACACCGTTTTCTCTGGCCTGCTGGGAACTGCCCTCAGAGATTCCCCACCATTTGAACGAGTCAAGTATGTGGATGGACTAGAAAATCCCACTGAGAATTTTTGGAATATCTCTGGTTGGTTAGTCAAAAATGGATTCTCTGACCAGGATATTGTTGCGATACTTGGTGGAAATATTATGAGAGCCTTAGAACAGATTTGGATTAAGTAATGTCCTATGAAGATTGGGGTCGAAGGCTTAGTGAAGCTCGTAACTTCCTCTTTACCCCCGGCGATCAACCAGAACGAATTGTAAAAGCCCTGCAGTTAGAGACCGACGCGGTAATTATTGACTTAGAAGATTCGGTCTCAGTTCAGAACAAGGAATTAGCACGACAATCTATCGTCAAACCAATCAGTGAACATAGAGTGATGGATGGCCCATTAGTAGTCATCCGCGTAAATGCCTTCTCCTCCCCAGAGTTCGCACTGGATTTGAAGGTTGCACTTTCATTAAATGTGGATGCCATAATGTTGCCAAAATTTATCCCTGGTTCCGAGGCTGAGAGTGTAGATAAAGCCATTACGGAAATGGAGCGAGAACTTGACCGACCGAATTTGCTACCAGTTATTCCTTTAATCGAGTCCACAGTTGGCGTACTTAAACTCATCTCGGTATCGAGTTTTCCCCCACGTGTGATCCGCTTGGCTTTTGGTGCTGCGGATTTGTATGCGGATCTGGGCGTAACATATTCAGAGAGTGGTCCCAATTCCAGTTTCGCAATGGCTAGTATTGTTATGGCAAGTGTGAATTGTGGCCTGGATTCACCTATTGACTCACCACATTTTGAAATTGAAGACGATCTCGGATTACATACAAGCTCACTTTTGGCCCGAGAAATGGGATTTGGCGCCAAGCTTTGTATTCACCCAAAGCAATTGGGGATAGTTGCCACCTCATTTAAACGCGACCTTGACGAAGAAAAATGGGCGACCCGAGTTATGGAAAAATGGGAGCAAAGAAGCACGGGTAAGGGCGCAATTCTCGTTGATGGTTTTCTCATTGATGAAGCAATGATCAAACGTGCGCGACATATCCTTAGCGCCATGTAGTTACTTATTTTCTATGAGGAGCTGGTTTACTTATTGCCGGACGCTCACCGTCAAATTTTAAAGGTAAACCGACCATATTATTGAGTGGGGATGATTCATCGGGATAGGGCAAGAGGATTCCCGTGGCTTCGGCCTGCGGATCATCGAGAAGTTCCTCTGGTTGGCGCACCTCTTCGGCTGGTACACCCGATGCACATAAGAGTGTCACCCACTCTTTACTTTCTCTTTCAGATAGCGCCTTCTCGATTTCAATCGTGAGTGCCTGAACATTTTGGACACGATGGACATTTGTTGCATAAAGCGGATTTGTAATCAGCTCTGGCCGTTCAATTGTGGTGCAGAGCTTATAAAAAATCGCCTCACTCCCGACGCCGATACAGATACTTCCCTGCGATGTTTTATAAATTCCATATGGTGAAAAGGCTGGATGTCCGCTGCCAGAGCGAACCGAGGGATTGCCGGTAAGTTCAAAAGCTGAAAGGTGATACCCCACCCAAGTTGCACCAGTTTCAAATAGCGATGTTTCAACTAATGAGCCAACTCCAGTGCGATCACGTTTGATCAGGGCGGCCAGGACGCCCAATGCCAACCATGTTCCGGCACCTAGATCAAGAATTGATACGCCCGCACGAACTGGGTCGCCATCTTTCTCACCCGTGACGCTCATGATTCCAGTTCTTGCTTGAAGCGTTGCGTCATAGCCAGGCCAGGTTGATGAAGGTCCACTGCCACCATATGAAGAAAGATTTCCAACAATGAGTCGGGGCCAAGATTTCATCAAATCTGCTGGCAAGATTCCAAAGCTCTCTAATTGTTTCGGTAGAAAATTAGTAAGAAATACATCACAGCCACCGAGAAGTTCTTGAAGTTTTAACTTTCCTTCATCAGTTTTGAGATCCACGGTGATGACATCCTTATTTCTATTGACCACATGAAAATAGGCAGATCGGTCACCATCACCAGGGGACATGAATCTTGACGGATCTCCAAAGGGAGTTTCAATCTTAAGAACATCCGCACCTAGGTCGCCCAAAATGGCGCCGCCCCAAGGTCCAGCTATATTGGAGGTTGCATCTAAAACTCTGATTCCGGCAAGGGGTAGTTGCGAAGAAATTGTGATCCTGTCCTGTGCCACTCGTAAGGCTTTCTGCTTTATATAGAACTCTTAATTGGGTTTCCAGGTATGGTTTTCAAGAGCGCGGTAACCTCAGATTCTTTATAGCGGCGATGGCCACCAAGGGTGCGGATGCTCGTGAGTTTGCCTGCTATGGCCCACCTAGTGACTGTCTTGGGATCTACCCTAAAGAGCGCCGCGACTTCAGATGGCGTTAAAAGTACTTCTTGTTCGCTCATCGTCGCCCCCATTGGTGAATTGGCGAAATGTCCATTTCGCACCGATATGGGTGAAGTATTTCGTTATCAGACCGTTATGACAAGGGGTTTCAGAAGATATTTTGGGGTTATGTGGCCTGTTCCAGCGCTGAGACTTTCCGCCACCTTGAAACTAGACGTTCGTAGCCCAAACCGGCCTTTGACCCGTCCCCCGTGGAGAGTCCGCCCAGGGAGAGTTGAATATCTTCAACAGAGGTATCTGCCTCCAAGCCTTCAAATCCATCCTCTTTCAGGATCTGCTCTAAATAATTGGCGAGCCCGCCATAGTCCAACTCCACCAACGAGTCAGAGTGAAACATAGTGAGCCACTCTAAGAGATCTGCGATCTCCTCTTCAATCGCTCCCTCTCCAAAGGCACCGACCACACTTTGATGCGTAAACATGCAGCGCTTCTTGGCATTTGAAATTGAGGCCCGAAGCACTGTAAATGCACCATCGCCATCTCGGCCACGAATTCTCTCCTGCGGTTCAAAGAGCGAAAACCAACGCGGCGGAATGAGCCATGTTTCAGTCTTTATATGAGGGACTTTATCTTCGATAGCTTCGGAGTTTATTAAAATTGCTTCCTCAACGCTAGATGGAACAAAGAAACGCGCCACATTAATCGGCATCGATTCTTTAAAGTTGGACAGGGCCGCCCAAGACCTAGCGGCCGTACTCCACGGCGATACGTAACGTTTTCCATCAATCTCCAGTAGATGCGCACCGTCGGCGATTAAGACCGGAGGTTCGGATGTAATTAATCTACGCAGAGCACGCACTTGCTCGTCATACCCCGTTGACGAAGTAACTGGAATAGCCTGCCAACGCAATTGTTCAGCAGGTTCAAATGCCTCCATCGGTTCGTACACCCGCAGGGATGCAACATATGGAGTTGGACGCATTTGTTGAGTGTGAGAGTGAATTAATTACGCGCGCTTGGCGTAATTGTTATCTGCGTATGGATCTTCATCATTGTCATCGGTCACCGTTGTTGCAACCGGGGCCTCTCCGTGAAGTTCTTTCGCCAAACGCTCTAGATCCATATCTGGACCAGAATATTTAAGATCGCGTGCGACTCGGGTCGCTTTTGCTTTCTGTCGGCCACGCCCCATAGCGAGACCTCCTTTATCTATGTATCTATGCTCAATTGTTTGATTTCGTCAGGTACGAAGGTTATCGCTCTTGGTAACTACCCACCAATGCTGAGCTCACCTCGGCGGTTCTACGCTCAATTTTCCCACAGATCCAGGCTTTCATACCTCGGGCGGCCAGGCTGCGCAGGGCCAGATCCCCATTCTGGGGGTCGACTAAGGCAACCATCCCGATCCCAGAGTTCCAGGTCTTCTCACAATCAGACTGACTGACCTCACCGATCTGGGCGAGATAAGTGATCTCTAGCGGTTGGGCCCAGGTGCTGCGATCAAAGGTGGCGGTGAGGTGCGCTGGGATTACCCGAGCGGTGTTGGAGGCCAATCCGCCACCCGTGATGTGGGCAAATCCGTGCAGGGTACCTTTAAGAGCCCGATGCAGGGCTAGGCAATCAAGTGAATAAATCTCTGTAGGGGTCAACAGCATCTCACCGAGCGTCTTGCCAAACTCTGCAATGTGCTGGCTGAGCGAGAGGTTCTTACTTTTAAGAATATGTCGAACAAGTGAGTAACCATTTGCATGCAGACCCGAGGCTGGCATGGCAATGATCAGATCACCTTCCTGAACTAAATGTTCACCGAGTAGGTTTTCGTAATCAACGGCGCCGGTTGCTGCGCCCGCAATATCAAATTCATCTTCCGCCAGCAGTCCAGGGTGCTCCGCGGTTTCCCCACCGACGAGTGCAGTACCTGCCTTCTGACAACCCTTTGCGATTCCCTGCACAATCTCTGCGATACGAGTTGGAAAAACTTTGCCGACTGCAATGTAATCGGTCATGAATAGCGGTTCGGCGCCACAAACAACCAAATCATCTACAACCATCGCAACAAGATCTTCTCCGATAGTGTCGTACTTGCCTAACAAGCGAGCAATCTCGGTTTTAGTACCGACTCCATCAGTGGATGTTGCAAGTAGCGGACGATTGAATTTTTTTAGCGCAGAAATATCGAAGAGCCCTGCAAATCCGCCGATCTCCCCGATTACCTCCGGACGTTTGGCT
>JAYVUF010000025.1:0-3779 GCA_043788135.1 Actinomycetes bacterium | reverse complement strand
CGGTCAACCGCTAGAGAAAAGTGTACCAATGACAGCTATAGATAGCCATCGTTAAAGTATTATACCCTTTATGAGCCGTTTTCATCAAGGGGGGAGGGGCTACTCGTCTTCAACCCTGGGGCACTTGACTAGCAGGTAGTTGGTCAAGGGTTCCACGATGAACCCCTGTTGGCTATCGTTAGGACGCAGATGCCAACCCCCCACCCCCTGGTAGCCTAATCCTCGGCTCCGACGCATCACCCAGGCAGTACCAGACGCGTAGAAGGCCATTAGATAGCGGCTGGTCTCATTGGGTGCCAACATACCCTCTCCCAGTAAAAACTCCTGGTATAGGGCGCTGCGCTCGAATTTGGCCCATCCTAGGATATGCTTGAACTTAAAGCAGGCTCCGTCAATACACCTTAATTGGTAGTTGAAGCCCAGCTCAGACATAATAGCCGAGTGCACCAGGGAGTCATCGGTACCAGAGGAGTGAAACGCGTCCGCCCTAAGCTCACGTTTGGCTATCTTGAAATAAGAGGCTAATTTGGCGATAATCAGCGCTTGTGGTCGGTTGAAGGTAATCATGGTTAGTCGAGGATTAGCTTTCTTGTGCTGCCAGTGGGGTTGAGGATCACTTTATCTTTTTTAGCTCTAGGCCGTTTTACAACGCCGCCCTCATAGGTGGTGCTGTTGGGGGGAAGGCGTGGATGGAGACGGGCGGCGGAGTTACCTATACCTCGTCGTTGGTAGCCCTTCTTGTTGACCTTCTCGTCGACCAGCTTGTCATACTGGTCATTGGCGGTGATCCAGTTCGAGTTTTCAAGCTTGGTGCTATCGTTGAGCTTGGACCCACGCCTCCCCCAGCAAACGTTGACCGAGTATAGGCCGCCAAAAACGGACTGTACTAGCTCAATTTCGTACACTTTGTCGGAACTCCCAGTTTGACAAAATAGATAGTCAGACTTGATGACTTTTTGATTCGCTGTGGCCATAGTTAATCTGGTAGGAACATGCGCCATTCGGGCACCTGTTTAGTGTTCTTCAGAATTGCACTCACTGGCAATTCGAGGGGTGGTACAATCGACTTGGGGTAAGGATAGCCAATTTCTTTAGGTGTGCGGTTTGACTTCCAACAGTTGAACTCTTTATCAGAAAGCACAATGTTACCCCAATTGTTAGCCCCACCTTTGTCTAATGGTATCACGTGGTCCAGAGACGCCTCATCTCTAGTGAGCTGCTTATGTGTGTATTGGCAGACTCCTTTGTAGATACGGTAAGCGGTGTCCAAGTCAAAGGTAGTTCTGGATTTGGGCATCTTGTCATACCCGGTGGTGACTACTACTCGGGGAATTCTAATAGGCCGTTTGGGTGTGTTGACCACCAAGTCATACGACCTGGGCGTTACTGAGAGCCATTCCGCCCAGCTAACTTCCCGGGTTACCAATATGGTGCTGAAGTCGTAGCTACCATCGGGGTTCTGCTGGAACTCTATCTCGATTGCCCTAAGTTTGACTAGCGGGCGGGATTTGGCGTCGACCAACACTTCGTTAGTCCAGCGGTCGCGGCAGTAATCAAGCAGGTCGCCGAAGGCCTTCTCGGGCGTAGCAAAACCGATCGGAGCCCACGAAGAATTTACCTTCAGCACTTCTTTTGAATACAGCACGCTCATATGGTTATTCCAAAAATACAAATTTATCTGCAAACTGACGAGTGTAGGCGGCGTGGACAGTAGTCTGCAACATTGCATGTACATCCTCCCATTTGAGCCTTCCCCCGCCGCAACCCAGCTTTGGTAAGTAGATGGGAAACATAGGGGTATCAGAGCATTGGTTGCTCACCATGGCTGAGACCAGATCAAGCAAAGATCTCCAGCCGACGAGGATAACCACCGGGTCAGGCTTGTCTCGCCAGTCATGCTTAACTGCTAGGCCGAACAGGCGCTGGCGGGATGCAACTCGGAGATTCGGGACATACCTAGAGATCGGAGGGCGGGCCCAGGCCTGGGGCAATAACGGAAACTGCAGTCGGGCTTCGTCAGCTAATCCCGAAGTCATCACCATCTGCCCTTGAACTAATTTAGTGCTGAGAGGGATCACAATATGATAACCTTGCTGGTGCTTCTCCCACAAATTTCCTTTTTCGACTTTCATGGTTAAAATGCTAGTTTGAACTGAACTGTGCGCACACAATCCGTAATCGCCTTAGCTTGGATGAGCTGACGGTCTGGTAGGGAGGCTTGATGGTCTTCCAGCAAAAACTGGTTAGGCCAAAGGTAAGCTTGTCCTCCGTGGTGGATGAATGGCTTGACTTGATAGTCAGCATCGTCGATTAGTATTGCGTCGTTGGACGCAACCAAATATTTGTCTTTGCACAGGATCATCCGGTAGGCAGGAAAATTTTCTGCCAGCCAGGCACGCTTGCCCTCGTAAGCATGCGGAAACCTCCCAGGGGAAGTCAGAAATGCAATGTGTGCCCGGTGTCCGGCAGCGTGCTCCAAGGCAGTCACCAACGGACGCGCCCAAGGGAATAGCCTCAATGACGTCCAGAAGTGAATCCCAGCGGCGTCGATCAGCTCATACACCTTAACGGCACCTCCGACAAAGTTGTCGATTTTGCCGTCAGCTTGCAGGAATTTCTCTCGGACAATTGGACAAGCTGGGTCGAGGCCAGCCAGACGCATCATCGCCGAGGCCCAGTCAACAAGCACACCATCAAGGTCGATGAATATCTTTTTTCTCTTAGTCATAAATTTGGTACTCCAGGCGGGACTCAAACCCGCGACCTCGCGCTTAGGAAACGCTCACTCTATTCAACTGAGCTACTGGAGCATTCGATTGTTGCAGGATGGGTAGATAGGCGTCAACGATAATCTGGTTGGCAACAGTTTGGCTGAAGTGATAACAACGGTCTTCATGGAGACTGTCAAAAGCTTCGTTCATCGATTCCTGCAATGCATCTACAGCCTGCATTAATTGATCAACAGAGAACCGCCCGGGTTTGGTTTTGATCTCCATCAACCTTGACCACATGAGATTGTCAAAGTTTTCGACGTTGACAGGAAAGACGCCATGGTTGAAAAACCAGGCACCTGCCCAGCACAACCGCATAAGCTGGACTACGTTTTTAGGGCTGTACCCGTACTGATCCAAGGCGGCTTTCCTTTTTGACCCTAGCTGCCCGGTGCGCTCTCCGGTGGCCAGACGGCGTTCGCTAAAAATATAGCCAGTCAGGCATTTGAACGTCTGGCGGGTGTCGATCAAGTGCTCACGGTTGCTGATAACTTTTTGGAAGACAGACTCATCGACAATCCAATCATCGTTGAAGAGGAGCTCCAGGCCTTGGGTGTTACCCTTTTGCAACAAATGTAAAAATCTCCGCAACTCCCAGTAGCAGCCATCCACCTCGTTCTCATCTCCGGGATGATGGTCGAATCTGCCCAATCCGATGATCTCGTGGCAGGTTTCATTGAGGAATATCCCGCGATGGTCAATGTCACTGCTTTCAGTGTTTAGTCCATAGGAATGAGACCCACCAAGCATCTTGCAAATAATTTTCATAGTGGTAAAATGTGGGCAATGGGTAATCTGATCGTTATTGCTAAGTTGTGTGACGACCCTACTGATAGCCTGGCCTTAAGGGGGTTAATGCTGGCGGCGGACCAGCTATCGCTAAACACGATTGTTGAAGTGTCCCAACCCGACAAGGACCTGTTTTTCCACCGCCATCAACATGACGGTTTATTTGACTTCGTGGAGGAGCTGGTTACACCCCAGGAAAAAGAAGAGGGCATCCGGGTG
>JAYVUF010000024.1:0-3864 GCA_043788135.1 Actinomycetes bacterium | reverse complement strand
CTAGCAGGTTTGCTCTTCTCAAACTTTTCAAAAATTGTTGCAAAGATAGAGCCACTTCTTGATTTTGCGGCAAAGTACTTACTGCAATTGGGAGTTGCGCTCTTAGGTTTTCAAATTACCTTTCATAAGTTTGCCGATATCGGAGTGAAAGGATTTATCGCAATCCTCTTCATCGTTGTATTTACTTTCCTTTCTATTCGTAAATTAGCGCCGTATTTTGGAATCTCCCCCGAGCTTGCCTTGCTTATCGCAGGAGGATTCTCAATCTGTGGAGCCTCGGCCGTTACGGCGATCGGCGCTTCAAAAAAGAGTCGGAGCGAAGATGTCTCTTATGCCGTAGGAATAGTTACTTTATGTGGCACGCTCTCAATTTTCGCAATTCCCCCGATCGCCAAAGCTCTTCACCTTAGCCATCGCCTCGCTGGTGCCTGGATCGGAGCGGCCGTTCACGATATCGGACAGGTAGTCGCTGCCGCATCTGTCATTGGCGGAACGACGCTCTCCTACGCGGTCATCTCTAAACTGGCTCGAGTGGTTCTCTTAGCTCCACTGTTAGTCGCCATAAATCTCAAGAGCACAGATCGTCCAGGCTCGCGTTCTAAGTTCTCACTCACCACTTGGTTGCCCGCATTTATTTTGGGTTTTATCGCGTTCACAATTTTAAACAATGAAATTCATCTCTCGAGCCATCTCACAAATCTGCTCATCAATATCTCAAAGGCTCTGCTCTCTGCAGGCCTCTTCGCCATGGCCGCAAAGGTGCGCTGGAGAGAGATTCGATCCATTGGTTCCAAGCCCTTGCTCTTCGGATTATCGGCCTGGATCATCTTCGGTGGCATATCTCTACTGGTAATTCAACTTATTTGAATGAGTAGATATTTAATAAACTAGGGTCTGCACGCCATCTTGCATGATCTCTTCCACAAAAGAGGCTGCACCTTTAATCATAATTCCAGGGATCAAATCTGCTTGCGTAATATTTCTTCTAGCAGCGCATTGGGTGCAGAGGATGACGCTACCGCCACTCAGAATCGCATCTCGCAATTCATTAAGCGGAGCGGAATGTGCTAACTCGAATTTCTCTGCAAATCCGGGGAGTGAAAAGAACGATGCCTCGCTGGTCAACCACAATGAGGTTTCAAATCCACTTGCCAGCGCCGAGGCGGCAACTGTAAAGGCCTGTGCGGCGCGCTCTGGATCATTGGTCGCAGCCATCGCCTTCACAACGAGCTTATTCATAATTTAACTCTAACGGTTACCATTATCAGGTGGCGACGGTGAGTTCTGTAGGATTGATTGCAGGCGCCTTAGCCTTTGGAGTATTTCTTATCATCTTTGGAATTCGCGGTGCGATACGGCTGTGGCGGCAGGAAAGGGCTAAATAAATGGTTTTTACGATCCCAGAAGGACTCAATGAGGAGCTCTATCCGCTGGCGTGGATGGTCGGCACATGGCGGGGGAAGGGTCGCTGTGAATATCCCGGCCAAGAGCCATTCGAGTTCGCGCAAGAGGTGACCTTTAATCATGATGGCCGCAACTTCCTTAACTATTACTCACGCACTTGGTTAATTGATGCAGATGCGAACATCATCGAGCCTTTTGAAAATGAGGTGGGATTTTGGCATCCCAAACCAAAAAAAGTTTTAGAAGTTGTGCTGGCCTATAACACTGGTCGCGGTGAAGGTTGGGTCGGTATTTATGATGGCCCCAAAATTCAACTCGCAATGGATCGAAGTTATGTATCACCGTCTGGAAAGGCGGTCGATTCCGCATCCAGGCTCTATGGATTAGTCGAAGGTCAACTCTTCTTTGCGCACGATGTTGAGATGGATGGACATGAATTGCAATCGTATATGTGGTCGTCACTAGAGAGGCAGTCAGAATAGAAAATGAATAATGTAACTGGAGCTTTGTTGGCAGAGGTCGTACGTGCAGGGATTGTGGAGTCAGTTCACAATGGTCACCTTGCTCTAATTGGTAGTGATGGAACGGTACAGGCGCAGATCGGAGATATCGAAGCAACGATGTATCCCCGCTCCT
This sequence comes from Actinomycetes bacterium, assembly GCA_043788135.1. Lineage (GTDB taxonomy): Bacteria > Actinomycetota > Actinomycetes > Nanopelagicales > Nanopelagicaceae > PALSA-747. The sequence goes on along the minus strand of JAYVUF010000024.1, from coordinate 1,824 downwards.
CGATTAAATCTTTTCAAGCAGCCGCTATGGTGCGACACGGTTTAAAACTGAGCCCCCGCCAACTCGCGATTGTCTGTGCCAGCCATTCAGGATCGGTTCAACACCTCGAAGTAGTCCGTTCAATTTTAGAATCGGTGGGGCTTTCAGAGTTAGCTCTACATAACACTCCGGATCTTCCGCTCGGTCGTGCCGAAAGGCTGGCCTGGGGAGATAAACCGCCTTCTCCAATCGCACAAGGTTGCAGCGGAAAACATTCAGGGATGCTCGCAACCTGCGCCATCAATGGTTGGGAGACTGAAACTTACCTAGACCCGACACATCCATTGCAGATCGCTATTCGGAAAGAGATCCAAGATTTAGTTGGAGAACCAGTTATTTCTACAACGATCGATGGTTGCGGTGCGCCACTATTCGCAATCACGACTAAGAATTTTGCAATCGGTGCGCACAAGATGCGGGTATTAACTGACCCAGTGCACGTAGAAGTTATTAACGCTTGTCTTGCACATCCCGACATGGTTGCGGGTGTCGGTCGCCTCACCACAACGGTAATGACAGCAATCCCTGGCCTATTTATTAAAGATGGGGCGGAAGCGGTCGAACTACTCTCACTTGCAGATGGAAGAGCCTGTGTTATCAAGGTAAGTGATGGAAGCGATCGGGCAATTCCTGTGATCGTAAAAGCAGTGCTAGACGCTTGGAAAATCGAGAGCGATATTGATCCTGTGCTGATCCGGGGTGGTTCGCAGATTACGGGAGAAATCCGAGTGTCAAAGTTGTTAACCCAGTTATAGACTTTAAGTATGAGTGAGTTAAATCCGTGAAGGGTCGTATCGCAACCCTGATGGTTCATACCTCTCCACTCGATCAAGCGGGTGTCGGTGATGCCGGTGGAATGAATATCTATGTAGTTGAGAGCGCCATCAAGATGGCCGCCTCTGGGATCGATGTAGATATCTTCACACGCGCCACTGACCCCAACCTCCCGAAAGTTGTTGCGATTGCTCCCGGTGTAACGGTTCGACATGTTGAGGTCGGTCCATTTAAGGGTTTGACTAAAGAGGAGCTGCCTTCACAAATTGGAGCGCTCACACATGGCGTGATGGAAATCTTTGACACGCTACCAAAAAACTATTACCAGGTTTTACATTCACATTATTGGATCAGTGGACAACTCGGTTGGATGTTATCCGAGCGCACCTTAATTCCATTAGTGCACACGATGCACACCATGGCGAAGGTCAAGAATTTAAATTTGGCAGATGGTGAGCAGCTAGAACCAGAAACTCGGGCGATGGGTGAAGAGCAGATTGTAAAAAATGCGTCCGCTCTGATTGCAAACACAGATGCAGAGGCTGCGAGTCTGGTCTCCCTCTATGGTGCCTGCCCCGACAATGTCTTTGTAGTTGCACCGGGTGTGGATCTGCAGAGATTCACCGTTGGGAAAGGTAAAGCATCTGCGCGCGAAGCGCTCAACATCTCTCCAAATGCACAAGTGATCACATTTGTTGGACGAATTCAACAGCATAAAGGACCAGAAGTATTGGTTCGAGCTGTGGCAGAGATGCTCAACCACTCTCCCTACCTACGCGCCAAGATTGCACTCGTCATTATCGGTGGCGCATCTGGCGCTGGCGCTGCGGAACCAGAACGTTTGCAGAGACTTGCAACGCTCCTAGGAATTCAAGATCAGGTGCATTTCTTGCCACCAGTCGCACGCGAGGATTTACCGAATTGGTATCGCGCCTCTGACTTAGTCTGTGTTCCAAGTTATTCGGAAAGTTTTGGTTTAGTTGCCTTAGAAGCGCAGGCTTGTGGAACTCC
>JAYVUF010000023.1:0-2418 GCA_043788135.1 Actinomycetes bacterium | reverse complement strand
CACAGCAAAATCAATTTTTATTCCTCGCAATGTTTTAACCAACGTGCTGACACTGGCATAAGTGGAAAAAATAATGTTGGTCTTTTTAAGGAGGGAACGGGCTTTCACTGCATCCGTGGTATGCTCGATACCTAAATACTCAGCCGATTCTTCATCTTTACCTAGGGAACGGCTACAAATCGCTAACCATTGCTCGAAGCCTTTAGTAAGATTGTCTTGATAAACTTTAACTAACTGCGCAAGTAGGTCTAACGTTGGGGCACATATTAGTACGTTTTGGAGTTTGAATTTCTCCGTGGCCCACATCGATGTCACGGATTTTCCATATCCAGTACCAGCTACAAATAAAGCTCTATCCTCCCGTTTTAAATGGGCAGCGATAGCTTTAATGGCTACCCCTTGGGTCTTGGGTCTTGGCTTCAAACGGTTCATATATTATACTTTAAGGAGTGGTGTCAACTTGGTCAACCTTGAAATCGATTTTCTCGACCTTGCCCCGCAGGATGGTGGTCTGCTTGATAGGGGTTGCTCCCTCGAATTTGGGAGTATATTCAAGGTGGGATTTAACGGTGGCCTTGACCGTGATCACGTCGCCGATTTCAGCCTCATGTGGCAAGTCATCGCCTTCTACTTCTACGGAAGGGAGATACTCGGTCTTCCACTTAACGGAGTTGCCCATATCATCCTCCAGCAGCATAAGGTTGAAAGCTCCACCGCCGTAACCCTCGATACCGATTACCTTTTTAAGGGTGAGGGTGAAGACTTGGCGTTTACCCACTTCCCCGATGTAGTTGGAGGCGGGTTTGTCGGCTCGGGCGGCAAGGCGCTCCGCACGTGCTGCCTCTCCTTCAAGATGGCGCACATAAGCGGGGTGAATGGAAGCCACGAAACCCTTGTGTTTGTCCTGCATGGTTTCAACGGCAGCGAGGGCGGCGATGTTGTGTTCGTAGTCGCTTAGGATAGGCTTGGTGGTCTTGAGGCCGATGGCCCAAGCCAGCGCTTCACGAGCGGCCTTAATGTCGGCGTCGGTAACTATGACTGCGTTTCTGTCATGTTCGGCGCTACCACCCTTGCTGAAATCATTCAGCATGGTCCAAACGCGAGGAGCGGTAGCCTCCTTGTTGCCCTGACTTTCTAAGGCCATCTTTTTCGAGACGAATCCGAAGAGGCGGGTTAAAGCCACGCAATTAGCAGCGAAGAACTCGGTGTTGACCTCCAAACGGCGTGAACCGCCACCAGTGCCGTAACCTTCGTCTTCCGCGCTCGCGTCGGCCATAAGGTCAGAGAGGTTGCTCATGAAGGAGGCATTGGCGGCAATCGCCTGTGGGTCCGCATGTCCAAGGAAATCGGCGATGCACTGGCGTCCTACTTGGCAATAACCTTTCTCGGGATGGAGCAAGACGAAGGTATCCTTACGATTGCGCTGGGTCTGGCAGTGATCGCAATGGCAGGACGCGTGGCGGTATTTCTCTGGCACCGTCTGGCCTGGGACGGTACATACCAGAGTATCCGCGCCATCCAAATGCTCCAGACGTGCCACTAGGGTCCAGTCGGCCAGCTTTGGGACAGTGCCTACCACGCGGACGATATAGGCGGTGTAGCCGCCTTGGGTCTCATCGGCACTACAGCCTTTGGTGAGGGTGCCTTCGATGGAAAGCTGGATGGGAGCAAGGCTAAGCTTTTGGCAGACCTTGTTGAGCTTGCTCACTTCCCATTGGAGGCGAGGGAAGTTGTAGGCTGGAATGTCGTAGGTGGCTTCGAACGGTGTGGTATCCATGCCCAACCATAACACAGGTTAACGCTGCTGTCAATGTTGAAGCGATCAGTATATGAACTCGTCCACATGGCTCGCTTCCACTCCCAATACTTTTAGGAGGATGTCAACTTCGGCTAGGCATTCATCTCTAGCACCACCGATCAAAGTTACCGGTGGCGACGTGTACCTTCTGAGAAGGTTCACGCACTCTGGGATATAAAGACAGTAACCCTCTTTATTTAAATCAAGATCAAAGAGAATGGGGTCGTCTTCTGGCAACTCTCTCCAGTCCTGGATGTCTAGTTCGATCATGCGCTGGACGATCGACACAATCCGGTCGGGGTCCATGCCGTAGTCCATTAAATCTCTAAAGAAGGCGTACCCTTTATCCATCCACTCGACTACTGCGTTTTTGGGAAGGCGTAAGTAATCTCTCACATCGTCTTCTGTATCAGAGGTGAGTCCTGATTGTTCCCCATTATAAAGGCAGATGATGCTGCTAAACTTTCGGACAAATCTCCGAAGAGAAGCTAAATCCAAGCTAATATGGGAATGATAAGCTGGTTGAATGTCCACTATGATTAGCGTACCCCTAGCTTCTAAGAGAGTGCGGAAGGCGAGGTCGTCCATCAATCAGGGAAAGGAAAAGTAAGCTTTCGCTT
>JAYVUF010000022.1:0-7213 GCA_043788135.1 Actinomycetes bacterium | reverse complement strand
GACGAATGAATATGAACTCGCCGACAATGATCGCACCAAACTTATCTTTGAGAAGGAAGATCTACTAGCTCCACTGCGTCAAGGAATGATCTCCCCTCCTCATCCCATGTATCCAGATTCATCGCATCTGAACTATTACAAAGGCGAGATCACTGGGGCGCATCCCTCGCAGCAACCCGAGAAGCAGAAATAAAATGCTTCACAACTCTTTTCACTCTCTTCACTCTTTTCACTCCTTTCACTCTTTTCACTATGCGCTCTCGGTAGGTCGCACCGCAACCCCAGAAGCAGTTCAATTCTGGATCTTGGCCCCGCTAGCAGTTTTAGCGGCGCTAGGAATCTTGCTAGTCAAAAAGGCAGTTCACTCCGCGCTATTGATGGCTTGGGTCATGGTCACGCTCGCTATTTTCTACATTGCTCAAGACGCGCTTTTTTTGGGAATAGTTCAGATCGTCGTCTATACCGGCGCGGTGATGATGCTCTTCCTATTTATCCTTATGTTGGTTGGCGTTGATAGTTCAGAAACATTCGTAGAGAACCTTAAAGGTCAACAGATTCCAGCAGTAATTGCAGCGCTCGGCCTTTGCGGTTTGGTCGTTTCACTTCTCGGTCGCGCGAGTGTTCTCGTTCCGGCGGTGGGACTTAAGAGTGCCAATGCTGAAGGCAATGTCCAAGGGTTAGCTAAATTATTATTTACTCAATATGTATGGGCATTTGAAGTTGTATCTGCTCTGCTTATAACGGCAGCGCTGGGAGCCATGGTGTTGGCTCACTCTCAAAAGGCACGTTCCCCATTTGCGCAGCGCGATTTATCCATTGCTCGTTTTAGAAAGAGCAGTCTCGCTGATGCAACTGGATATCCGACTCCCGGAGTGTTTGCGCGCCACAACGCCGTTGATGTTCCGGCGCTTTTGCCCGATGGATCCCCGGCACCAACTTCTGTTTCACAGACTCTGCGCTCGCGAGGGGACATTATCGCGAGCTCAGGCTTTGCCCTCGAATCCTTGGAAGAGCAGGAGGATTAAATGGATATCTCTAATTACCTCTACCTTTCGGTCATTTTATTTAGCATCGGTGCCCTTGGTGTACTGATCCGTCGTAACGCCATTGTCATCTTTATGTGCATTGAACTTATGCTCAATGCTTCGAATTTGGCTCTGGTAACTTTTTCGCGAATAAATGGCAATTTGGATGGTCAAGTCGCCTCCTTTTTCACGATGGTGGTTGCCGCTTGCGAAGTTGTTGTAGGACTAGCCATCATTGTGACTATTTACCGCTCCCGTCGATCGGCATCAGTTGATGATGCCAGTTTGTTGAAGAACTAATGAGAACTAGTAGCCATTTAGTCCTACTCATCGCTCTTCCACTATTTAGCGCCGGATTGCTCTTGCTCCTCGGTCGAATCGCTGATAAGTGGGGTCATCTACTTGCAACCTTGGTATCTGCATCCACCTTTGGGATCGGCGTATCTGAATTCTTCTCTATGCACTCTCATACTGGGGCGAACCGCGCAGCTACTCAGAAATTATTTGAGTGGATCTCAGTTGGGAATCTTCATGTAGATGCCTCGCTTTTACTCGACCAACTCTCTATTTGTTTCGTACTCTTGATAACTGGAGTCGGAACTCTTATTCATATCTACTCTATTGCTTATATGGATCATGACAAAGATCGCCGTCGCTTCTTTGCCTACCTCAATCTTTTCATCGCCGCGATGTTGCTCTTAGTTTTGGGTGATTCCTACCTTAATTTATATGTTGGATGGGAAGGTGTGGGCTTAGCTTCTTACTTACTCATCGGATTTTGGAATCAGAACCCCGCTTACGCGGTCGCCGCGAAGAAGGCCTTTATCGCCAACCGAGTTGGGGATGTTGGTCTTTCACTCGCCATCATGATCTCCTTTGCGCAATTCGGAACGGTAACTTTTGCTGGAGTTAAATCCAGTGCACCCCATGCTTCACCGGCTGCTCTCACCGCAATCGGCGCGATGCTCTTGCTCGCAGCCGCTGGAAAATCTGCTCAGTTCCCACTGCAATCTTGGCTTGGTGACGCGATGGCCGGTCCAACTCCGGTATCTGCCTTGATTCATGCAGCAACGATGGTTACCGCTGGTGTTTACCTGATTACTCGCTCTAATTTTATCTTCGATGCCTCTTCTACAGCACGCATACTCGTCGTTACGGTCGGGGTAATCACACTGCTCTTTGGAGCGATAGTGGGTACCGCGAAAGATGATATTAAGAAGGCGCTCGCCGCTTCCACTATGTCTCAGATTGGTTACATGATCTTAGCTACAGGCCTTGGCCCAGTTGGTTATGCCTTCGCAATAATGCACTTGTTGACCCATGGATTCTTCAAAGCGGGAATGTTCCTAGGCGCCGGCTCAGTCATGCACGGTACGGATGATGAAGTAAATATGCGCAGATATGGCGGGCTGGCAAAGTTGATGCCAATTACCGCGGTTACCTTTGGGCTTGGATATCTGGCAATTCTGGGAATTCCACCTTTTGCTGGGTTCTACTCCAAAGACAAAATTATTGAGACCGCCTTTAATCAAGGTGGCGGTAAAGGGGTTATTTTGGGAGGAGCAGCGCTGATAGGGGCTGCAATCACGGCTTTCTACATGACAAGAGTCGTGGTGTTGACATTCGCTGGCTCCAAGCGCTGGAAAGAGGGAGTGCACGCACACGAGAGTTCTATTCTTATGTGGGCCCCCATGGTGGTACTGGCAATTGGATCAGTAGCATCGGGGTTCTTACTCAGCGCAGGTGGCTCGCTCGTGAATTGGTTACAACCAGTCGTTAACGCATCACATGTAACTGGCGGCAAAGAGTTAATGAAGCCTCTGGTTGTCTCTCTACTCGCACTTGCAGTTGTGTTACTGGGTGCTGCAATTGCAGTCGTTAAATACCGCACGGTTGCAGATATTGCCCCATCGCATGTATCTATCTTTACCAAGGCCGCACGCGCGGATCTCTATCAAGATGTGATTAATGATGCGCTCTTGGTCAAGCCCGGAATGATACTTACGGAAGGTTTGGTTGCCACCGATCATAACTTTATTGATGGAGCAGTTCGATTTGTAGGTTGGTTCTTGAATGAAGTATCAGATGTACTGCGCAAAATTCAAAATGGTTACGTACGCTCTTATGCATTTACTATGTTTATTGGAGTATTTATTGGTGCAGTAATTCTCTGGGTGGTGACAGCATGAACCTCTTGTCGCTCACAATCATTTTGCCGATAGTTGGCGTTCTCGCACTCCTCCTCCTTCCTAGCGAAAATACCAAAGTAATTAAATCGGTAGCGCTAGGTACCTCTGTAATCACTCTCATTGCCTCGCTTTTGATGCTAACCAAATACAAGTTCGGGGTACCGGGTTTTCAACTGGTTGAGTCTCATTCCTGGATCAAGTTATTCACGATCAACTATGCGGTGGGGATAGATGGATTAGCACTTGTCTTAATCTTGCTCACGACGGTTTTAGTTCCAATAGTTATAGTCGGTGGATGGAATGAGGCTGAAGCAGGTCGTTGGAGCGTAAAGACCTTTTATATCTTGATCTTGGTTTTGGAAACATTTATGGTCGCCGTATTTGCAGCGACCGATGTCTTTCTCTTCTACGTAATCTTTGAAGCGATGTTGGTCCCAGTTTACTTTCTCATTGGTGGCTACGGCCGAGGCGAGCGGGCAGCTGCCGCGCTTAAGTTCTTGCTTTATAGCCTCTTCGGTGGACTTTTAATGCTGGCCGCAGTAATCGGAATATTTGTCCTTTCGGTTCACGCTGGGCAGGGCACGTTTGATGTTTCCAAACTTTCACACCTCAAGATTGGCCACACAGCCCAGGACTGGTTATTCCTGGGCTTTTTCATCGCTTTTGCAATCAAGGCTCCACTCTTTCCATTCCACACCTGGTTACCGGGGGCTGCTAAATCGGCCACCCCTGGAACTTCGATTCTGGTGCTAGGAGTCTTAGATAAAGTCGGAACTTACGGAATGATCCGCTTTTGCCTCACTCTCTTCCCGGAGGCAACTAAGACATTTGCTCCGTACATTATTGTGCTCGCGCTGATTTCGATTATTTATGGAGCTTTCCTGGCAATCGGTCAGAAGGATCTCAATTCCTTAATCGCATTTACATCTATCTCCCACTTTGGATTTATAGTCCTTGGAATCTTCGCGCTGACGAGTCAAGGAATTACCGGTGCTTCTCTGTACATGGTCAACCATGGATTTTCCACGGCGGCACTTTTCTTAGTGGGCGGATGGATGATCCAGAGACGCAAATCCACACAGATCGAAGATTTCGGTGGCCTACAACGAATAACCCCAGTGATGGCATGGTGCTTCTTTATAGCTGGAATGTCAGCGCTCGCGCTTCCCGGGTTATCGAGTTTCGTGAGTGAGTTCCTAGTGCTGATTGGAACTTTTACCCGCTACCCGGCAGCAGCGGTTATTGGAACTCTTGGAATCGTGTTGGCTGCGCTTTACGTTTTGATTTTGGTTCAGCGTTCTTTACACGGACCGCTTAAAGAAGGAAATGAGCAGACGCCGGACCTGAATAGGCGAGAGAAGTTGGCGATTGCTCCGGTAATTGTGGCTCTGGTCTTTCTCGGTTTCTACCCCAAGCCCGCAATCCATTTGATTAACCCGATGACGAGCCAGGTCTTGTCACAAGCAGGGGCTAGCGATCCAACTCCATTGGCAGGTAAATAATGTTCACATCACCAGCCCTTAATTACAACTTACTTGCACCGATTCTTATTGTTTTAGGTGGGGCCCTAATTGGCGTACTCGTGGAGGGCTTCGTCCGTCAGATTTATCGTGCTCGCGTACAAATAGTTATTGCTCTAGGCACATTAGCAACTGCGCTGGGATGGGTGATTTCTCTGCGCGACACTCAGCCAACTCAAACGGCTGCAATTGACTCAGTATCGATAGATGGCGCGGGTCTTTTCTTGCAAGGAACAATTCTCGCTCTCTCCTGTGTTGCGTTACTTTTCTTCACGCAGAACGATCACTTTGCTCCGCAAGCCTCAGCTCTGCCAGGTTCACAGGAGGAGGCCGCAGCAGTCATCGCTGGGGTTCAGATGACTGAAATCTATCCATTGGTGATGTTCGCTATCTCTGGGATGCTGCTCTTTCCGATTGCTCATGATTTCATAACTTTATTTGTAGCTTTAGAAGTTCTCTCGATTCCACTCTACATAGTCACTGGGCTTGCGCGCCGTCGGCGATTGTTATCGCAAGAGGCTGCACTTAAATACTTTTTACTTGGCGCTTATTCATCGGCATTCTTCCTCTTTGGTGCGGCACTTCTTTATGGATTCTCGGGTTCACTATCACTGAGTGTAATTCGAACTGCAGCAGGTACGCCGGGAAGAAATCACATCTTTTTATTCCTTGGAGTGATATTCGTTTCGGTTGGTCTTCTCTTTAAAGTTGGAGCGGTTCCATTTCATTCCTGGACACCTGATGTCTATCAAGGTGCACCAACTCCCGTAACAGGATTTATGGCAGCGTGTACCAAGGTGGCGGCATTTGGGGCCATGTTCCGGATTTTTATCGTGGCATTTGGGGCGATCGCAAATGATTGGCGCCCAATTATTGTTGCGATTTCTATCGTGACTATGGTTGGTGGAGCGATCGCTGCTATCTCGCAACGCGATGTAAAGCGCACGCTGGCTTACTCCTCGATCACACATGCCGGTTTCTTACTGGCAGGGGTAATTGCGCTCAGTAAACTGGGCCTGACTGCGATGATGTTCTATTTAGTGGCATATGGATTTGCCACTATTGGAGCATTTGGGATTGTGACTTTGGTTCGCGACTCTACTGGCGAAGTTAGTGACCTAAATCGCTGGGCGGGTTTGGCTAAGAAATCTCCAGGAGTTGCAACTGCTTTTGCCTTCTTCCTTATGAGTTTTGGTGGAATTCCATTGACAGCAGGATTTATTGCCAAGTTCTCGATTTTCACTGCGGCGTATGATTCTGGAAATATTGCAATCGTGGTTGTTGGTGTTATCTCCAGCGCCATCGCACTATTTTTCTATCTCCGCGTAGTTCTCATTATGTTTTTCAAGGAACCAACAGATGAAACTGTGACAGTTGCGGTTCCTTCATTCTTAGTCAGTTTGGGTATAACAATCTGCTTTATTATTACCTTGGTTCTGGGCGTCTATCCAAACTTGCTTACTAACCTGGCAAGTACTATGACCACACTTACCATTTAATCAATCTCTTTAATCCCCAGCTACTTCACTAAAGGGGTCAGATTCTCCACGCGGCTCTGGGTTGTCATAAAAATCTGTGATGATTGGATGCAGCAGATGTGGTTTTATTTTATGGGTAGCGTGCGGTGAGCCGGGGATTATCGCTAGTCGTCCATTGGGAAGCGACTGATAGAGATCAACTCCATGGTGCGGAGTGAAGGGTTCATCATCTCCGTTTACAACTAGTACCGGGCAAGTGATAGTTGCCAACTCTTCAAGTGTCATATTCGGCTCCGTAGCCCAAACTTCGTACGCCTTATGGATAATGAGATCGAGTACTTCAGGGGCATCCGGAGAGCGCTCGGCGAACTCAGCGCGATTTTCATCAGAGATGATGACTTCATCGTCAAAGGTAAGCCCGGCATCCCAACTGTAATTGGTTCCAGTTGCGATGATGGAGAGAACTAAGTCAGGTCTAGCGATAGCCACCATAAGAGCGATAATTCCGCCATCGCTATGGCCAATTAGGTGTGTAGGAGCACCGATTACATCTTCGATATAGGCGATCGCTTCATCCCGCTGAAAATCAAAGTGATAAAAACCCTCACGTATTCCGGTGCGGCCGTGGGCACTGCGATCGTAACTGTAAACATGGAAGCGATCTTTAACTACCGGCAAGATGTGGAAGTCAAAATTTTCAGTAGCGCTTAATCCGCCATGCAATAAGAGCAAAGGTTCTAAAGGTTCTAAATGTTCTAAAGGTTCTAAATTTTCCCTGGGGTGCGGGTACTCCACGCTCCAGGTTTGATGTCCACGCAGGTTTATATATGGCATGAAACTATTTAGAGAGAGTCCATGATGTGGCGGTTGCCTCGATCAAAGGTGAAGTAGTTCCATGTCCAGTCGGCAATAGTTCCAATTCGATTGCGTCCTCCCATGAGATAGAAAAGATGCAGGAAGAGCCACCCAAACCAGGCGATAGGACCACTGATCTTCAACCT